>JBPPME010000021.1:0-11948 GCA_051305895.1 Saccharimonadales bacterium (SeqCode) | reverse complement strand
GTTGACAGCTCCCCGAGACTTTTCGCAGTCTTCCACGTCCTTCATCGGTAATATACGTCTAGGCATCCACTACTGTGCCCTTGAGTACCTTTTTATGCATTGACTTAACTAGTAATTGCTATAAAGCACTTACTTGCCGTCAATCTTTCTTTTCTTACATCAAATTGTTAAATTGCTGTGCCACTTGTCTCTTTATTCAAGAACACATTTGAAGTTATCCACCTGATAATTTCTCTCTGTCCTCAAAAAGTCGGCTTTTCTAACTTATCACCTGGCATGCCGGCCTGTAAAGGTGATTATTGTTGTATTTTTTCCGCTATAAAACACCCTACCGTTGTGTTTTTATCGCCTGTTTCTCGCATGATGCCAGAGGTTCCGTTGGAACGTTCGCTTGATTAGTATCCATTGTAGCGGACTTAAGACATTTTTACAAGGGGTTATTTTATTATTGCTATAAAATAACACCCCGATTATCTCAGGGTGTTATCAAGGTTTTTGAAGTACGATTACTTCTTATCTTCGTAACCCTTGATAGCTTTCACGACTGTACTGTCATCTTTGAGATTTTCCCAGAAGAGGACTTGATCCTTAGAAATGTGCATTTCATCAGTTGGACCGTGTAATTCGTTACCAAGCTTAGTTAGTGATACCTGGGAGTTGTCAGTACTAGCGGTGTCCTGAGGCTGATCAGTTGATGGCTGAACACTCTGTTGTACTTGGAGATAGTAGATATTTTCGAGATCAACATAATCGCTACCAAGGCCAGATAGTTTACCGAAATAAACTTGTCCGTTTGTCAGAAAAACTGCCTGGAACTTGTTACTATCAACAGCTGTAACACTGCTTGTCTTTGACTGTAGCAGCAAGAAGCCGAGAACAGCCAGTGCTACAACAATGAGTGAGGCCACGACGGCAATAATTGTTTTCACTGGAGATTTCTTCCCTTCTGTTGCTACTTTAGATACTGTTGCTTGGGGCGCTGCCACCGTTTGTGTTTGTGGCGCGCGGGTGGTTTGTGATTTGAAATCCATGCTTCACAATAACAAGGAGGCTAATCCCCCCATCTCCTTTTCTTCCTTCAACTATACATGAGCAGTATGGCTTAAGCAATAGCTTTTTGAGGGTTAGTTTTCCCCATTTTATTGCCTACCGATTCTATATCCACGTATAGTGTCACGACATCATCGTGTACTTTCATGAGTCCTTGGGTAACAGGAAAACGACGCTCTTCTTTGCCAGTGTTTACCACGACATCCGAAGCCTCTAAGATCGTAAAAAGATTACTATGACCTGCAAGTATGTCGAACGGACCGACTTTATTGATTGCGCTGAGCGACACCGCTTGCCCATCATAAAGCCTAGCGGTCGGCGACAAGATACGAACAGTGAATTGCTGTGTTAGTTGTTTCATTTGCTAAGTATCTTTTCGATGCCTACGAGTGTTTCTTCTAACGGGAACCGCTTACCCTTTCGTCCATCAAACTCCTCAGTTACAAAGAATGGCTGCGAGAAGTATTCGATGAGCTCCAGTGCCGTGTCGTAGTTGTGACGCTCGGCTGGTGAAAGCTCACTTTTGCCGATGATAGCTACGATGTTTTTCAATGAGGCGTGCTTTTGCAGCAAAGCTTGCACCTGTACAGCGAGATCGTAGTGTCGTTGGCCAACAATTTCAGGCGAGAGGAGCGATGAAGACGTCTGCAAGAGATCGACTGCCGGCCGAATACCACTCTCTGCTACGGTACGCGACAGTACGATAATGGAATCGAGCTGCTGTGCAATTTCCTGGACCGCCGGGTCACTCAGGTCGTCAGCCGGAATGTACACCGCCTGCACTGAGGTAATAGAACCGTTCTCATTGGAAATCAGGCGGTCTTGAAGGCGACGTAGATCGGAGAAGAGAGTTGCCTGATAACCGCCTTCGCTCGGTAGCGATCCGATAGATGTTGCAAGCTCATTGGCGGCCTGTACATAACGGTATATATTGTCGACGAAGACCAATACATCCTTTTTTTCTTCATCGCGAAAATACTCAGCGATAGTCGCAGCCGAAAGACCGACTGTGGAACGCATCGCGGCCGTCTCATTCATCTGTGCCATTAAAACCACTGTCTGGTCGAGTACTCGTCTGTCTTTGAATGTCTGATATAATTCTTGTCCTTCACGGATACGCTCACCGATACCGACGAACATCGCCATCTTACTCTCGTCCTGTGCAATATTGTGAATCAACTCCGTAGTGAGCACTGTCTTACCCACACCAGCACCACCGATAATACCAATTTTGCGACCTTTGACGAATGGTGTAAAGAAGTCGATCACCTTAATGCCCGTCTCAAGCGTTTCTGGCTTCACATTCTGTGCCGGCTTATAGCTTTTCGTAGCGTAGATATTTCGTCGCTCAGCTCCCTCAATTGGATCCCAGCCGTCAATTGGTTCACCGAGCGCCCCGAGTACGCGTCCGAGGATTGGCTTGCCAACTGGCACCGTGAACGACTCGCCCTGAGTCATCACCGAGCTACCATAGCGAATGGCCGTACTCCCAGTGATATTAACGCATTGAACGGTGTGGTAGCTGGTGTAATTATTCACCTCAAGATAGGCGACGATATTATTATTGTCGTCGACCGCTAGTAGCAAATCCTTCACTGCTGGGCGTTCTTCGACAAGTTCTACTTCGCATACCAAACCCCTCAGAGCAACAATTCGTCCAGCTAATTTCATGCAAATCCTTTCTTTAGCAGTATCTGGCTCGCCTCTTTTAGACGTTCGTCACTTTCAGCGCGCTTCGCACGGTAATAGTTGCGCTCCAGGTCACCTGCTAGTTCTGACGCTCGGCGCTTGGCGGCATTCATAGCGTTGAAACGGCTCGCGTACTGCGCCAACTTCGATTCCATGATAACTTGGATTAATGCGACGCCCATCATGAGCAATTCGAGATGAGCTGCAATCTCATTGAGTGAAGGTTCAAATACATACGTATCAGGGGTGATTATTTCTGCATCCGTATTTTTTTCGCCTCCACCTGCCTCATCACGCAATTCATCAATGGTTGATACTAGCTCGATTTCCGCGACGCGTTGCACACGGAGCGACTCGTATGTCTGATAAAACACCTTGATGTGACTATAGTCTTGCACAAGAGTGATAACATCCGTCACGCCGAATTCCTCATCAGCCTCAGGCAATGGAAAAATCTGCTTCACTTTAATACGGCGCTGCGACAACTCAGTGCCGCCCTGACTGCCAAGTACTATTACATCACTATCTTTGGTTTCCTTCGCCGCTACCTCGACACGATTGATCACCTGACTTACTACATCACCACTAAGACGCCCCTGGCTCGTTACAGCAATAAGTGCCGTCCGACCGTTCTTGTCACGGCTTTCGGCCCGAACACGCTCTTTCGGATCGAATCGTAATTGACGATACGTCTGCCAGAGATCACTGAAAAAGTCCTTGCTATTGACCACTCTCTCGCGTATTTGAGCAATCTTGATACTGGCGATACTCTCGAATACGTCGGTTAGACTTTCTACCGTGCGAATCTCGACGATACCGTCTTTCAGTGTGATGGCACGCTTCACGATGTCACCTCAATCTTCTTATCACCGGATTCTGACATTTCTCGAGATGATCGGTCTTCACTCTTATCTTTGGTTGGTGGTTGAGAATTGTCATCACTCTCAAACTCTTCATCCTCGAGTTTCTTGCCAGTCGCTACCTTTGCTAACAATCGCTGACAAATATCTTCATAGACGCCCGACTCTTTCACTTCAGCAGCGGAAGCAAGAATCTCCTTCTTTAGTACTGCGATGTCCAGTTCTTGCTTTCCTTCGCCCATTAATACCGTCTGGATCATAATTTCCTGCTGGACAATCGAATAGCGTTCGGATGGCAATTGGCGGAATACTTGTTCAATCTGATGACCGATGAGAAGCGTTCTCCGTGATTCAATTGCAAGATCAGATCCGAAGCGAGCAAACTCCTGTGCCTGACGATAGTCTGCCATTTTCCTCGAGAGCACCTTGGCGAGCTCTTGCTGATAATCGACGCGTGCACGGCCACCAACACGCGAAACCGACAGACCGATATTGACTGCTGGACGAATACTGCGCCGGAAGGTTGCAAGGTCAAAAATAATCTGTCCGTCAGTAATAGACATGATAGAAGTTGGTAGATAGGCAGTAATGTCGTCACCTGGTGTGATGACGACTGGAATTGCACTTAGTGTCTTACCATTACTAAGCAATTTACCAGCTCGCTCAAGGAGACTAGAGTGCGCGTGGAACATATCACCTGGATATGAGTCGCGACCTGGATTGGCTTCTTCGAGCAATGAGATCTCACGATAAACCTTAGCATGAGATGTAAGATCATCATACATAATCACCACATCTTTACCGGTCTCTTTCCAAATATATTCAGCCATCGCACAAGCAGCATACGGCGCAATATACGACTGCGCCAAACTATTGAAGATATCAGCAACAACTACGATACTGCGATCCATCACACCAGCGGCCTTGAGAGAGTTTACCGTCTGGTCGATTTCCGAACGACGCTTGCCAATAAGCACGTGAACCAAAATAGTATCGGTGTCACCCTGCTGTGCGCTAAGCATTTGGAGAAACGCTGATTTGCCCGACTTTGCATCACCAAGGATAGCAATACGCTGTCCTTTGACAATCGGAAACATCATATCAACAATACCGACACCAGTGTAAAGCTGATCCTTAAGCGTAATACGCTCTGCGATACCCGGAGCCTGACCAAAGGCTGGCATAGTGGTATCGATTTTTGGTTCTTCTTCACCGTCGAGTGGACGGCCAAAGACGTCAACGACCCGTCCAACGAATCCGACACCAACCGGAATATCTGTCTCAGTGCTACGAATTGTGCAGAGCGTCCCGATACCAGTTGTTTCGTTTTCGAAGTTGAGCACTAGCACTGTGCCGCGATCAACTTTACGTACAATACCACGCTCGCCAGTCTCAAACAGTACCATCGCCCCAATAGTACAGCCCAGTAAGCCCTTGACTGTAATAAGGAAGCGGTTGACACCAATCACTTCACCGGTCGGTTGACCAGTAGCGATTAACTTGCGAAATTCCTCATTTTCGTTCATGCGTTTACCAGCTCTTGAATGCGGTGCTTCTTCGCAAGTAATTGAGTGCGGAATGAAAAATCATACTGGTTAGCTTTGGTACGCAAAATCGCACCACCACCAAGATCGCTACGTACTACAAAATTGCACAGAATCTGTGGATGAATCTCACGACGCAGCCAGCTAACAATTTGCTGCTTGATAATCAGACTTGGTGGATTTCCAAGTATTAGATGTACCTGTGGCAACACATCACGAATCCGCTCTAGCTCTGCTGACAATTCCTCAACGGCATGTAAATCATTCTTGTTGACATTCGAAGCCTCAAGCACCCCCTGCAATAATAGTGATACAGTGATAGTCTCAGGATGCGTGCCAGGTATCACCCGCTGACGTACCTGATCATTACGTAGCTTGTTGATGACCACATCGAGCTCCCATAGCAAAAGTCCGAGTTGGTCAGGTGAATATACATTTGATGAAAGTTCCACGTTCATAGCAGAATATCCTTTTTGATCTCTTCCTTACGCGACTCCAGTGAACTAATGATATATTTCATTTGTGTACCAAGATCGATGTTATTATCAAGCGCCTCCACTATATAACTTGAAACGACATCGTTGAGCCGCTCGTCGAAACGTTGCAATTGCTGTTGACGATCACTTTCGACCATATTCTGGAAACTTTGGTACAGCTGAGTTCGGTATTGTTCCATCTGCTTCTGCATATCACTAAATTCCTCGACGCTGTGTTCGCGCAGTGCCGACAGGCTTTCACGATACGTGCGCTTTTCATCAGTTAGCACATCGTTGACCGCGCTCTGAATCTGAGTGTCTACGGACTGTACGGCTATCGCTAGGCGATTCTTCAGATCACGAGCAGCTAAAGTTGTAACACCACGAAACTCATCCACCGCTTGTTTCTCAAGGCTGTCATAGTCATCGGTCTGCTGGCTCCTTAATGAAGCGATACTCGATCCCTTTTTTACCTTACGACGTTTTGACGTACCACCTCTTAGAAGCTTCCACCCCACACTTATAGTCAGTAGCAGTGCTACCACAAACGACCCGACTAGTAAATATGAAATGATGTCCACCCTTTTATTTAGTTCCCCCTAAAGTATCAGCACTAAGTATACCCCAACAAGCACAAACAGTAAAACGCCAATTGCCAGCAAAATAACCTCGAGAAGACTCTTATGTACGGCGCCCGCCGCCAGTGGGTTACGACCGATTGAGATAATACTTGATCCGACAGAACTATATACCAGCACGGCGACGACCAACACACCTACGATCAGGACGATAAGTGCCACAAAGACACGAATCGGTGATACTTCATTACGTCCCGAGACAAGCTTAGCAATCTCGATGATAAACGTCGGCAAGATCGACTTGTTTGCATCGATATGTTCATAATATCCGACGCCGATTTGTACCCTTACCAACCCTATCTTTACATTTTCTTTAGTACCAGATTTCGTTGTAATCTCCACTTCCTTAATATCTACCGCGTCTTTGAATGTCATCTGTGCGGTACCGACAATGTAGCCGCTACTTTCAGCTTTCATACCCACACCAGCGATTGGTGACACGGTAATCTTGTCCCCCACCTCGATACCACCATTAATATCTGACACCATGACATCTGCAACACCACTACTAATAACTTGCACTTGACCTGCACTATTTGAGAGCTCCACGAGTGTATCTCGTCCCACAATACCTACAAGCTGCTTCGATGTGTCCAGCCGAGCCTTGCCGACCTCTGTCGAATCTTCTTCGACACTTACTAGTGTCCCACGCGGAAGATCTTCTCTTGCATTATATCCTTGAGAAATAGCAGGAGTAGCACTAACAAATGGCGCAAAAACCGTAGCAAAAGCTATCACTGCTAACACGCCGATAGATGTTCCGTGTCTCCATTTCATAATGGTTACGATTATACCATGGGCTAGACGAAGGAAGTAGACATACTTACGTGTCTAGCCCCAATATCGCCTTGTTCTGTAATAAGAAGCTGCGAGAAAGAGGAGAAGGTTCTACAAGTAGAGCGAAAACCCTACACTATACAAGTATCGAGCTGGTTTAGCGACCCATTGTTAAACCACTTACCCCCATGGAGACGAAGATTCGTCGGTAAGCGTTGCGAGTTATCATAATAAACAGTCATGTCTGTGAGATTGCTATACCCGAGCCCACTGCCCCCGAATGTGCCCATCTGACTATCGTCCATCATTACCGTCACATGTAGATACGCAGTCTCGTTGACACCCTCCGTCGTACATACCCCGCCTAAATCAGGCAACGTATCAACTGTTCCGGACGCCGAAGTATCAAATATACCGTTATTACCCGCTGTAGTAAACGTTACACTACTGCCAGGGCCAAGCTGTCCGTTGTATCCAACGTTAGCCTGACTCATTTGAGTGCCAAGACTGAAAAGCTTTGAGTATCGAGCCGTACGAGAGATTGTGTCGAGCGCTGCGTACTGCACATCGCTATAGTAGGCATTGCCCCCATTTTTTTGTGAGCCGCCACCTGCTATATATAGACGTCCCTCATGTATCCAGCCTGCTGCGCTGTGCCTAGGTGTCATAAATGCGGTCGTCGTCTGCCAAGTGCCTACTGAACCATCGGCATTTATCGGTGCATACTCGATGATAGGCGGTGCATTAGCGGTCATATTGTTCATATAACCCCCATAAGCGTAGACAAAGCCATTCTGTGCTACAGCAGATCCTAGCGTGTGAGTATTGTTCGTCGAGCTTGTTGTCGTCCATGCTCCAACAGTACCATTGGTGTTGATTGGTGCCGAGCGAACATATTTTTGGTCAGCTGAGCCATCGTTGCCACCAACTACGTACAATCGTCTGCCATACGCGAATGCCGATACGCCTTTTCCTGCCATACCACCAAACGATGTCGTACTACTCCAGGTTCCGAGAGTACCATTGGTATTGATTGGTGCGTATTGTATATCGCTCAATGCTGTACCACTCGTATTTTGACCACCCATAATATAAAGATAGCCGTTGTAGGCAACTGCCGTTGCCATACTACGCGCCGTACCGTAGCTATTGGTCGATACCCAAGCGCCTGTTGCACCTGTACTTCTATTTAACGGTGTATAACTGACAAATGCAGTACCAGTCGAATCTGTCGTCCCCGTCATACCACCAAGCCAATAGAGGTAGCCGTTGTAGGCGGCGGCGGCTGGGAATAGTAGGTTTCCACCGACACCGCTGCCATATGACCAAGTTCCCGTTGAGCCATCACTATTTACAGTAGCAACGGCCGCATTATCTTGATTTGAAGTACCCTCTCGGCCACCGACATAGTAAAGAAAATTATTCCACTTAGCGGCTGCTCCGCCCGTCCGAGCAGTAGGCAATGCATTTGTATTAGTTGTCCATGCACCAGCCTTACCTGAACCACCATTGTTTACCTTGGCATATTGAATATCACTTAAGTAAGTGCCTCCATTACGCCCTGCCATGATGTAAAGGTAGCCATTATAGACAGTCGCAGCGGCATCATATCGAGCTGTCGTAAAACTTTGAGTAGTCGTCCAAGAGCCGAGAGTGCCATCAGCATTAATTGGTGCGAACTGGACATCATTCGTATAGGTACCACTGGCGGTCTCTCCTCCCATAACATACAAACTACCATTAACCACTGCGATCGTATGATCATAACGCGCCGTCGTAAAGCCTGTTGTAGACGTCCAGCTACCAAGTGTTCCATCGCTGTTGATCGGTGCATATCGAACCTCGTTCAGATACGTACCGCCACCGCCACCGCCAACAATATACATATAGCCTCCTTGCGCAAAAGCGCGCATACCGGTTCGGGCAGTCGGAAGATTTGTAGTTGTCTGCCAGCTACCGAGTGTTCCGTCGGTGTTGATGAGCGCATACTGGGTATCTCCAATTTGACCATTATTCCACCCGCCGAGGACATACATGTACCCGTTGTATGCTACCGTGGCAAGGTCGCTGCGTGGATTACTGAACTGGGTTGTAGACGTCCAGCTACCGAGTGTTCCGTCGCTGTTGATGAGCGCATAATGAACATTGCTATATGTAGTACCCCCGCCTATAAGAGCGCTGGAATAGCCACCGAGGACATACATGTACCCGTTGTAAACTGCTAGTCCAATACCGCTACGGGGTGTTGGAAAACTTGTCGTCGTAGTCCCGTTACTCAACGTACCATCGGCATTAATTTGTGCATACTGCACGGTATTGCTGTAATTGTATGATCCACCCAAGGTACCGCCTAAGGCATAGAGATAACCATTATACGCAACCGAGCGCAGTCCATACGCAGCACCACCTAGTGAAATAGTGCTTGCATACGATGTTGTTGAGCCCGCAGGATCTACTTTTGAATAATACACCGCATCAAGAGGAGTGCCACCATTAGTACTTATACGACCACCGAGCGTATAGATATATCCGTTATAAGCAACCCCTGCCACATTAGTCAGCGCATCTGGCAACGAGGCGGTCGTTCGCCAGGTACCGAGTGTACCGTCAGCATTGACTTGGGCATATTCTACGGTCGTTGTACCATATTGATATCCCGGCGAAGGGCCCAAGCTACCCCCCATCATATACACATAGCCATCGATAACCGCCGCGCCCATACCTGGACCAGCTTGCGCACGTGACGTTGTCGTCTGCCATGCACCGAGCGTACCGTCGCTATTTATTTTGGCGAAGCGCGACGTATTATACTGAATACTCGTCTCCTCATCGTAACCACCGACGACATACACATGACCGTTGTACGCGAAGCTTCCCATTGTTGATCGCACCTCAGGCAGATTAGTAGTGGTAGTCCAGGTACCGATTGAACCATTGGCATTTATTTTGGCATACAGAACGCTATTGAGTGTGCCAGTACTATTCGTGTAACCGCCAACAACGTATAAATAATCACCGTATGAAGCCACCCCCGCCGAAAAACGTGCCATGGGCAAATTTGTCGTCGTCTGCCACGCACCGATGGCACCTGTGGTCGGATTGAGCGGAGCATATTCAACTGTCTGACCTGCCGCTCCTTCACCACCTATCGCATACAAGAAGCCATTGTAAGCCACTGCTTTTACTCCATAGCCATGCTGTCCACTACCGGCTCCGATTGTCATTGGTCCAGCTGTCCAGCCGCCAAGAGTCCCGTTGCTATTAATCGGTGCATAGGCCGTATTGTTAAGCTCCCAAGTCTCGTCAGACTTGCCTCCAAGAACATACATATAACCATTGTAAGCAGTACTCCCTGGACCAAACGTACCCGTTCCCGGCATGTCAATTGCCGTCGTTTTCGACCATGTACCGAGGCCGCCGCCGCTCAGTTTCATGCCATTAATCTGTCCACTAGTCGAATAGTTGATATTACCCTCATTATTGCCCGTAGAGAAGTCACTACTACTCGTCACCACCACGCTTGGATCAACCGTCAGTGGATAGGCCAGTTTGTCGAGGCCACGAGCGCGCACTACCAGCGTTTCGCCCGCGATACTAAAGCTGCCTGTTTTTGTTACACCTCCATTATCGACGATGACCGGTTTTGGCAAGGCAAATACTAAGTGATCCTTCGCAGCATTTTCCCTTGCGCTCTCCAGCTTTGCCTGGTCATCTGTCGTACCAGCTGACGCGCCGAAGAGAGCTGGATTGGCAGAATAAATACCAAGTGATCCATCTTCGCGCAGGTGTGCCTCTAGTTCTGCCGGCAAGTCGAGATCATAGCTGAAGCTAACTTCATCTCCGATATTCTTCGTCAGGATGATGTCCTCTTTGAGCCCGTTTGTCTTAGCCGTATACACTGCCTTTGCACCGTTAGCCATCGGATACACCACGCGATCGTCCCACTTCTTGCCTTCATACGATTCGTCTTGCGGTACGAGTTTAAAGCTAAGATTCGTCACGTTGTCATAGTACGTAAAGCCATCACTGAGCTTGCTCGGTAATTTCACCGAGTACAGGCTTTCGTCGTCCTTGCCGGCACCGCCCACTTGCTGACGAAGTTGTGTCAGCGCCGCGCCAGCTTCGGTCGTGGAAGTACCCTGTGCTTCAGCGAGCGATTCCGCCTGAAGTCCAAGCCCGTCACGGTTAAACATCCAGGTCTTCTTTTCACTGTTGTAACTAAATTTCGCGCCAAGATTGCTATTCGCTTCACCTACAAGCGCCTTGACGTCGGGTGTCAGATTGTAGAGATTAAAGTCAAAGAGGATATTAAAGACCGGAATGAATATACTCCATACGAGTAAGCTAGCGGCAGCGAGACGCAGCAGGCGCCACTTCCCAACAGAGGTTGCTACACGATTCCAGGCCATTTTTATTTTCCCGTTCATGGTTACTTTCATTGTACGCTTTTTTGCCATAAGCGACAAGAGATACCTCTCGAGGTGAGATACCTACCTGTTGCCTAGATAATTCAGCTTGATGTTGCTGATTTGCACGCTATCGTTATTCTTGGCTTTCATGCGGATACGGATAGTCATGTAGTCACCTGCAGTATAGTCGACTGCGTCGAGCGTACTGGTCGTACTGGTCGTCCAGTTACCATTTGACCATGTCAATGACTGGAAGGTTGTGAAGTGCGAATCAGCAGCGCCAGTTGACTTCAATATCTGTACAGTCGCTATGGCATTAGCCGAGTTGGTGGTGTAGGTGTCCCAGGTAACTGGGTTAGTAGCCCAAGCATCAAAGTCTTTCGGAATCGGTACCTGAACTACGATGTCATAATCCTGATCGCTCGCCGAAGTTGTCGTCCATTTGTAGTAGTTTCTGCGATTGGTCATGTCGTAACCAGTGGTCATCGTACCGCTGTTGGCCCCC
>JBPPME010000110.1:0-2146 GCA_051305895.1 Saccharimonadales bacterium (SeqCode) | reverse complement strand
GGCTTGAGCTTCGCCACTAACAAAGACGGCTACAAGAAGCAATGCGGCGAGAATCGAGCCGAAGAGTCCGACACCGAGGTGTCTTATGGCTGACAGTGGTGGTTGTCTCATGGTATCTATTATTACCTATTCTCTTCTAAAAAGCTAATGCTTACCTTATTCAATGGTTAATGTGGCAGCAGTTTCTCCTGATCGATCACCAGCTTGGATATGAAGTCTGCTTTGCCACTGTCCGGTAGACAGCTCATTCATTGGAACATTGAACCCTTGGCAGGTAGAAGAGCTGGCCGATGGCTGGATTGCTGCCGTTTTTGTAATAGTTTGACCACTCTTCGTGAGAGTAAGTGTACATGTGCCGCTACCAAGGTTTTCCTCTACGAGGTAGCGGAGTTGATAGATGTCACCATTGCGAGCATTGGCTGTCAGAGTGACGGGAATGGGCATAGAGCTATCGAGAGAGGCAGAGCTGTCGGTACCATCCTTGGAGGAGCTATCATTCTCAACAGTTTTCTGCTTCTGGTCTTGTCCGGCTTGTTGTTCTTCGTCAGTCGGCTTGTCGAGACTGATTTTTGACGTATCATTATTGGTTGATGTAGTCGACTCATTTGAACGAAATAAGAGATAGTAACACGCCGTAGCACCTACTAGGATTAACAGGATTGTTAGCATAATGATAAATGGTTTTTTGGTGGATTTACGTTTTGGTATCTGCATGATAAATACGTTGTTGTTTATTTTAGTTTAGCTTATGAACCTAGTATAGCATATAATAAAAGGTAAGTAATGCCACGTCGAAAACTGTCAGAGTATAGAGCAAAGGTATTGGTATCGGAGGGTCTCAATCTGCCATATGTAGGTTGGAGTGTCCAAAGTACTGATGATCTTCAGGTTGTCAAAGGATCCAAGTCATATGTCCTGAAAGTTGACCAAGCAGAGAAAGGTCGTTTCAAAAAAGGGTTGGTGCTGCTCGATTTAAGCAAGAAGGAGCTTACAGATGGCGTGAAGCAACTGCAAGAAAAAGGCTACGAGCACTTTATCGTCGAACCATATAGCCTTCACGAGCAGTCTGACGAACGTTATATTTCACTTGGTTATGACAAGCACCACTACTATTTGTCATATAGCATCATGGGCGGTGTGGACATTGAACAAAATCCAGACAGTGTTACGACGGTGCTTATTGGTGAGACAACCGATTGGGGCGTGCTAGCGAAGGAAACAGGCTTTAGTGAAGAGCAACTTCGTCATCTTTTCGAGCTTTTCCGTAGGCTGCATTTCACCTTCCTAGAGATCAACCCGTATACGGTTAGTAATGATGGGCAGATACATCTGATGGATGCGGCTGTAGAGGTAGACGACGCAGGAACTTTCTTTGTGAGTGAATGGGGCGGGGGTGATATTCGCAATCCTGTCGCTGCGAAAAAGACTCTTTCCGAAGAAGTAGTTGCAGGATTAGATGAGAAATCACCCGCTTCGTTTAATCTGAGCGTGCTTAATCCTCACGGATCGATTTTCCTCCTGCTCTCGGGTGGTGGCGCCAGTGTTGTTGTCGCCGACGAGATCCATAATCACGGTCTGGGTGGTGAGATCGCAAACTACGGTGAGTACAGTGGTAATCCAACAGAGCATGAGACATATGTCTATACATCCGCATTGATTGAACTGCTCCTTGCTTCAAACGCTAAAAAGAAGGTGCTATTCATCGGTGGTGCGGTGGCAAACTTCACAGATATTGCTAATACATTTGCTGGCATCATTCGTGCAGTCGATGAACATGCAGATAATTTACGAGCTCAACAGCTAAAAGTATTTGTACGGCGTGGCGGTCCACGTCAGGAGATCGGATTGCGCCGTATCCGAGATGCACTTGAGAAATACGAGATTCTCGGCGATGTTTATGATCCAAATACATCAATCCACGATGCCGTTAGAGCAGTAATCACAGAGGTAAAAGCATGATTTTAATTGATACAATCAGGAAGGCCGACAACAAGATTGTTGTACTTGGATCCCATCCAGGAATTATCCAATCAATTCTCGACTTCGATTATCTTGCTGGTAAGCAAGAGCCGAGCATTATTGCTGTTGTTGCGGCCGGCCGTAAAAATGATCGATTCTTTTGGGGTGAAAGCGAAGTAGTGATTCC
>JBPPME010000086.1:0-4096 GCA_051305895.1 Saccharimonadales bacterium (SeqCode) | reverse complement strand
CAGATTGATGAAGGCCGATATACTGCTCGCGAGAACAATCACATACTTTGGAAAATTAATCTTACGTATGACATCCCCACGACCAACAATTGACCCAAGGCCGTTATTGGTAATTTCTCCGAAAAAGTTCCACAACACAATACCAAGCAGCAGAGCTACTGGCCAATGCGGAATGTCGCTACCAACCCTTAGGAAAAAAACGAAAACGAAATATAAAATAGTGAAGAGGAATAATGGCTTCAGTAACGACCAAAGATAACCCAATACCGACCCCTGATAGCGCAATTTAAACTCGGTAATAACGAGCTCTTTGAGTAATATAAGTGAATAGCGATATCGTTGATAAAGTTTTGATGACATACAGTCCTTTCATTATACAGGAGCTCTCTATTAGTATCAAAAACAAATTCCCTGATAAACTAGAGGGGTGAAACTTCTCGAATACGAAGCAAAGGCAATACTGAAACAGTCGTCGATACCAGTACCTACGTCCGAACAGATTGATCGATCTACAGACCCTTCGTTACCTGCCGTACTGAAATCACAAGTGCCTGTCGGTGGACGCGGCAAAGCCGGTGGCGTGCGTCTCGTCAAAAGTGCCGAGGAAGCTAAAGAGACACTGGCAGCCATTTTTGATCTGGAAATCAGGGGCTATAAGCCACGTGTCATACTCGCCGAGGAGCCACTCGATATTGATAAAGAATTTTATATCTCACTTCTCATTGACCGAGATTCGTCTTCCATTCAACTCCTTGCAAATAAGACTGGCGGCATAGAGGTAGAAGAGAATACAACCGAGAGCTTTCTCAGAGAAATAGTAAATATTGGTACAGATTTCAACACGCTCGGCGAAAAAGTGGCCGAATATTATGATCTGCCCGATCAGACATTTGCCCTCCAGGATCTCGTGAAGAATCTCTATGACTGCTTCGTCAAAAACGATGCAACACTTATCGAGATAAATCCGCTCGCCCTCACGACCGAAGGTGAACTTATCGCTGGCGATTGCAAGATGGAACTTGATGATGCAGCAAAATTCCGCCATCCAGAATGGAACTTTGAATATACACCTGCCGACAGTAATTTTGTTACCCTACACGAGGACGGAACAGTTGCTACCATCGCTAATGGCGCTGGACTTGCCATGGCAACCGTCGATGCCGTTGCTGATGCTGGCCTTATTCCAGCAAACTTCCTAGATATCGGTGGTGGCGCAAATGAAGCAGGCGTCTTAGCTGCTTTTGAAAAGATTGTTACCTATCCTAATGTTTCAGCAATTGTGATTAATATTTTTGCTGGTATTACTCGCTGCGATGAAGTCGCCAGGGCAGTCATTGCCGCCACAAAACATATCAAGAAATTACCAAAATTATATATTCGCCTAGCAGGCACTAATTACGAAGAGGCTGAGATACTACTACGTGAAGCAGGAATTGGGTTACAGCCGACCCTCGCCACTTGCCTTGCCGCCGTTAAGAAGGATATGCTATGACCCCAGATATTCTTGCTGCTAAAAATGTGATAGTTCAAGGAGTCACTGGAAGTCATGGCACTTTCCATACCCGAGCTATGATTGCCGCCGGAACAAATATAGTCGCTGGAACTTCCCCAAATAAGGCAGGACAAACAGTTGACGATATACCCGTCTACAGTACAATCGCCGATATTAAGGTCGATCACCAAGTAGACATCAGCGTAATATTTGTGCCGGCAGCATTCGCAAAAGCAGCTATACTCGAGGCAATTGATGCAGAGATTCCACTCATCATCTGTATTACCGAACATATCCCTGTTCATGATATGCTGCAAATTAAGCAGTACTTAACAGGGAAGAGCTCTATACTTATCGGGCCGAATTGTCCTGGTGTGCTCCTGCCTGGTATTAATAAGCTCGGCATCATCCCTGCGAACATGGGACTACCAGGATCTGTCGGCATCGTCTCCCGCTCAGGTACACTCACCTACGAAGCAGCGGCTGGCTTAAGTACTCGTGGCATAGGGCAGAAATATATCATTGGTATTGGCGGTGATCGCGTACGCGGCACTGGCTTTATCGAATGTCTCGAGCTGTTCGAAAAAGACCCAGAGGTCACTAGTATCGTAATGATCGGAGAAATTGGTAGTCGAGATGAGCAAATTGCTGCCGAATACATAAAAGAACATGTCACTAAGCCCGTATATGGATATATCGCTGGTCATCATGCGCCAGCTGGTATCCAGCTTGGTCATGCCGGCGCTATTCTCGGAGGTGATGACGAATCGGCAGCCGCAAAGACCGACGCGCTTGAAGTTGCCGGTGTAACGATGAATCGTAACATCGTCGCGCTTATTCAGTCTGTAAAATAGACTTACTCAGTAATGCTCAATGAACCACTATCGATCGGCGGGTCAATTCTAATCTTGCTCGCAATCAACGAGCTGAGTTGTCGCTGCGCTTCTCGATGAAGTTTTTCATAGCGCGTCTTTTTATCAAATCCGTCGCTGATCAGCATCGAGTTGAGACTTTCAAGATTCGCAAGTACCGTTAATTGCTCTACGGTTGCCGAGTCTCGAATATTACCTCTTTTTCGCTCCTCGGGATTTTCATCTCGCCACTGTTTTGCCGTCTTTCCAAAAAGCGCTATATTAACCACATCAGCCTCACTAGCATATAAGAATCCAGGATTCACAACATCGCTCGAAGTCAGGGGGATGAGAACCTGTTTAATTGCATCTGTTTGTAATCGATAATTTACTTTCGCCAAGAAACGGTGATAATCCCATTGCTCATTTTCAAATTCCAAATCTTTCAACCGTTGGAATTCTTTAATAATGATCAATTTAAACTCAGCGCTTATGTAGGAGCCGAATTCAAATGCAATATCCTTTTGCGCGAACGTACCTCCACCATACCGACCCGCCTTCGAGACAATACCAATAGCTCCTGTCGTGTCTATCCATTTTTTAGGTGTCAGATTGAAACTATTGAGACCAGCCTGACTTCGATAGGCGTCGAATTGGTCGTTGTTAAAGTTAGGGTTATTTAAGGTTTCCCAGACACCAAGAAATTCAACAGTGTTTCGGTTGCGCAACCAGCTATAGATTAGCTGATCGTCACCGTAGTTTTTCACCATATCTGTTAGACAGATGTAATCCTGTCCGTTTGCGTTAATAACTTTTATCTCTGAGTTTGCAACCAGTAACTTCTTATTCGGTTTTGGCGTCATACTTCCCCCTATCTTTAAAGGTTATTATATTTAACCTTTAAAGACAAGTTTTAAAGGTAACGAATCCGTGAGGTTTAAAACATCACCCCTGTATATTTGCATTTTAAAGGTAACGAATCCGTGAGGTTTAACTAAAACCTCAATGCTATACTAGTATTAATGAAGACAGTCAGTATTCTTATTCCAGCCTATAATGAAGAGGAAGTTCTTCAGCCACTTTATGAACGCCTCGGTAAGCTTGCTAGCGAAACCCACAATTACCGGTTCGAATTCCTTTTTGTGAATGATGGCAGTACCGATAGAACACTCGAGCGAATCCAGGAGCTTGCTAAAAAAGATCATCGCATCAGCTATATCAACCTATCACGTAACTTTGGTAAAGAAATTGCTATGATTGCCGGCTTTGATCATGCCAGTGGTGACGCTGTAGTCGTGATTGACGCTGATCTTCAGGATCCACCCGAACTCATTTCAAAGATGCTCAAATATTGGGAAGAAGGGTACGATGACGTCTATGCGAAACGTAAAAGTCGCGCTGGCGAAAGCTGGTTCAAAAAGAAGTCATCAGAGTGGTACTATACGATCTTGCAAAAAGTATCCAATGTACAGATCCAGCGCGACACAGGAGATTTCCGACTCCTGAGCCGCCGCGCGGTGGAAGCAATGAAAGAATTTCGCGAATCAGAGCGCTACACCAAAGGAATGTTCAGCTGGGTTGGCTTCAAGAAAAAAGAAATCCTCTACGATCGTGATCCGCGCGTAGCTGGTGAAACAAAATGGAATTACCGTAAATTAACAAATCTCGCCATTGATGGCATCACATCATTCACGATCGCACCACTACGCATCTCTGCCCTACTTGGTATATTAGTATCTGTCTCTTATACACA
>JBPPME010000081.1:0-9632 GCA_051305895.1 Saccharimonadales bacterium (SeqCode) | reverse complement strand
TTCGGTATCAAACCGCGAGATCTTAATAATCCCGATACCATCTTCGACTCGCGATTCGACGCTTGGATTATTGATGATATCGCGAGTAATGGTAAATTCTTTCAACTCACCATTGCGAATCACCGTCAGCTTCACTGTTGTGCCTTTTTCGCCACGAATTGCCTTTGCGGTCGTATCAGAATCCCATTTCGCTGCCGACTCACCGTTGACCGATTCGATGATATCACCGCCATGGACACCTGCTTTTTCGGCAGGATGATTTGGCAATACACGAATGACCGCTGCACGGCTGCTCCGCACGCCAATCTCAGCACCAATGCCGGCACCAATATCGCCCTCGAGATCCTTATTGAATTTTTCGGCTTCCTCAGGGTCCATGTACACCGTATATGGATCACCTGTTGCTTCGACCATGCCACGATTAGCCCCATAGACGAGCTTCTGGAGATCAAGATCACCGTCATAGTTTGCCTGAAGTTGCTTATAGGTTGCTTCGACACTTGAGAGGTCAATATTCGCCGTATCGACTTCAATACCTAATACTGGCCCAATGCTGGCGAATAGTTGATCACTCCTAGTGCCGAGAATAAAGCCAACATAAAGTGAGGCGCCAATAATCAAAATAAGCACTGTCTTTGGCAGTACGAATTTACCTTTTTCTGTCATAGGCAGTAGATCCCCTTGTAATAATCACTTGTACAAGTATAACGCACAGTCTAACTGCGCGCTATAGCATAAACGTTGTAGTAATATATACCGCTAGAAGTGGATAAATGTCAGGCCCGACGGACTAATAACCGCCGTACTGTACGTACCCGTAAAGCCGGCGTTATACTGTGAGATTGAGATTGTACCATCACTATTGACCGCTTCGACATACATAACGTGACCATATGGGCCAGCATCTGTCTGGGCGATTGCCCCTACGGCCGGCGTTGAGTTGACTGGTATACCAGAAACCCTTGCATTGTCATCCCACTGGTTCGCATTACCAATACCGCCCCAGTATGGCATGTGCCTCCCACTCGCTGCGACTTTGTAGGCCGTGTAGCTTACGCATTCGCGGTTAAACATACCCCAGTCGTCAATAAGCGTATCGATTGGTGCATTACACCATGTGCCTGGATAACCCCCGCCACAGGCGGGACCATTGCCAGGTGCATAGCCGAGGAAACGAGCATTAGCAGTTATCTGTTGCTGGCGGAGGTTTGAAATCGCAGAACCTTGCACCGTAATCAGGTTCTGGTATGCCGCCTCTTCACCTCTTGTTTGTGCAATAAGCTGGTGGCGTTCATTTTCCTTCTTAACGAGCGCGTCTTTGGCGAGCTTCTGATCGGCGAGGACATTTTCAACATCCTTCTTTTGCTGTTCTAACTGTTTTCTTAGCGTCTCGATGCGAGCAATCGTTCCAACCAATTCGTCACGGACAGACGATTGATACTCCTGCTTGTCTACGTAGTCACCGATGTTATTGCTACTTGCCAACATTTCGAGTGGCGAAATACTACCGTCGATGTAGATTTGTGCAATTGTGTCACCCAAAGCTGTCTTATTAGTCTTAATCTCTTTCTCTGTTTTCGTGATATCGGCAACGAGCTTGTCGTGCTTAGCCTGCGTCAAATCAATCTGTCCCTGGATAGTAGCCCGTTCGTTATTCAACTTAGCTAACTCAGCTTCAAGAGTGTGTGCTTGGTTCGCCAAGCGACCGGCCTCAGCCTGATAGATATCGATTTCTCGCTGGATCGCATTGATTTGGTCATCAAATTGGTCAGCCTGGGCTTTCGGCATGAATTGCAGTGGCAAAGATATCGTAAAAAGAAGTGCCACAGCAAATAAGACTACTCTGCCGCGTTTAGAGTTTACAACTGGTGTGGTGGACCATTGTTTCATATAACTTTATCTTACCATAAGCAAAATAGCGAGTCAACAATACAGACCAACCTTTTTAAATCTTGAGATACTTGCGCGTTGCAAGCAGTGACGACATGATACCGATGACTGCTCCGAGGACGATCATACCGAGAACCACGAACCCAATGTAGATAGTTACCACATCGACGGTTGGCTGGACAACGATACCGTAGTCACTCAGCTTGCTACTTGAAAAAATGAGAATAACCGTGCCGAGAGCCGTCGCGAGAACTGCTGCGATAAATCCATACACCACCGCTTCGACGATAAACGGACCACGGATAAAACTCCCGTCAGAACCAATAAGCTTCATCATCTGAATTTCTTCCTTGCGATTAAAGATAGCCATGCGGATAGTATTGAAGACGATCAACGATGAGATAATGACGAAGACTATACTGGCAACGATTCCAAGTTTCTCCGCGAACGAGACGGCTCGGGCAATGTTTTGAATTGCCGTACGTCGCTCACCGGCAAATGATGGATCACGATTTGGATCACGATTATCTTTATAAGTTTCGTTGTCCCTTACAAATACATCAAGTTCTGAAGTGTTGTTGATATCATCAAGGCCTACGCGAAAGGTACCTGGAAAACGATTAGTCGCTTCATTAACCGCCGAAAGTACATCGGCATCAGTTTTGTTTTGTTTCGCAAATTCTTCACGTGCCTTCTCCGGGCTCACGTAATTTACTGATGTGACGCTAGATAATCTCTCAAGATCTGATTTGATTGTATCAACAGCATCACTCTCAATGTCATTTTTAACATATATCGACATGTCGACCTTTGATTCAATATCGGTGATTGTATCAACTAGGATATTGCGCGCCGAGAGTGTTACGAAAACGATAAGCAATGTCACGGTCATCACTGCGGTAGCCGCGATAGTCAACCAGGCATTACGTGAAAAGTTGTTAATGCCGTAGCGGATCATACGCATAAAGGTAATCCACTGACGGCGTCGGCGTCGTTTCAGTCCAAAATCACGCGCATCGGTATTCTTGCTCACTGCCGATAGCTCCCCTGCGCTTGGTCACTGACAATCTTGCCATGCTCAAGCACAACAACGCGACGTTTGAGTTTGTTGACGATGTCGACGTTGTGAGTCGTCAGAATTACAGTCGTACCGTAGCGGTTGATTTTTTCAAGTAATTTCACGATTTCCCAACTGTGCTTCGGATCAAGGTTTCCGGTCGGCTCATCAGCAATAAGAATCTTTGGCTGACGTACTACGGCACGAGCAATCGCTACGCGCTGACGCTCGCCACCAGAAAGCTGATGTGGGAAATTCTTTTCTTTGCCTGTTAAACCAACCAATTCGATGACCTTTGGTACCGTCGTACGGATTTCGCGGTTCGTCATACCAGCGATTTCCAGCGCAAATGCGATATTTTCATAGACGGTTCGCTGCGGCAGGAGTTTGAAGTCTTGGAACACGACACCAATCTTGCGACGTAAAAGCGGAATATGCTTATCCTTGAGCGTATCGTAGTCGATACCACCCACAACAATCTTACCGCTCGTTGGCTTCTCCTCTCTAGTGAGGAGTTTGAGAAGAGTTGACTTACCGGCACCGCTTGTACCAACCAGGATTACGAATTCTTTTGGCTCGACATGAAGGCTTATCCGGTTTATTGCCGGTTTATCAGATTTGCCATATGTCTTGGTAACTCTATCGAGAAGGATCATTACTTATACAAGTATAGCATGAGTAGTATGGAGGACGTCTAGACCTGCTCTAAGTAGCTGGTGATAAAGCCGTCGATTTTACCGTCTAGCACGCTTGATGGATCCTTTTCTTCGTATTTAGTGCGAGTGTCTTTCACTAGCGTGTATGGGTGCAGAACGTAGTTGCGGATTTGTGATCCCCAGTTAGCAGATTCCCCCGCTCTAAGCTCACCGATATTTGCAGCATGCTGTTCAAGCTGTAGTTGCGCCAACTTAGAGCGCAAGATTTTCATGGCCGTATCTTTGTTTTGCAGCTGGGATCGTTCATTCTGGATGGCGACAACAATATTCGTCGGCAGATGTGTGACACGAACAGCGCTATCGGTCGTATTAACACTCTGGCCGCCGTGGCCACCAGCACGATAGACATCGATCTTGAGGTCCTTATCATCAATCTGTACTTCATCCGGCGCATTAATTTGAGGCAGAACCTCAATAAGTGCAAAGCTTGTTTGACGTAAATTATCGCTATTGAACGGGCTGAGACGCACCAGGCGGTGTACGCCATGTTCGCTTTTGAGTTTTCCATACGCATAGGCACCCGCCACTTCGATCACCGACGTCTTGATACCTGCTTCTTCACCAGCTGAACGCTCGACACTGCTCGTCGTCATCTCATGCCTTTCTGCCCAGCGCAAGTACATACGCTCAAGCATCTCCGCAAAATCTTGCGCATCTGTTCCGCCAACACCTGCCGTTATACGAAGAATTACATCGTGATCATCGAATGGAGCATTGAAAAGTAAATCCTTCTTTCGTTCCACGAGTTCATTCTCAAGTGCGGCCAGTTGCACTTCGACTTCAGCCATCAGTGACTTATCACCAAGCTCAAGCAATTCTTTCATATCTGCCGCCTGCGCCTGTAGCCGCTCCCACGGCTCGATAATGCCGCGTAACGTACCGGCCTTTTTGCTTAGCTCCTGCGCATGCTTCGGACTATTCCACACCTCCGGCTCCGCCAGCTCGCTGTCAAATGCCAAAAGTTGTGACTTTTTCTCGGTAATCTTCAATCTTGCCCTTGCTTCATCGACGGACATAATTAATACCGTTAACCGTTTTTCTAGTGGTTGCATATATGTCTTATTGTACTACGGAAAAGAGTGTTGTCCGAACCAGCCTGCGGATTATCGTAGCAACTCGTCTGCCCATGTTTGTAGAGGATAAAACACGCGATAATCAAACGTAGACTCTGGAACCACAAACGATAGCTCTTGGTATCCGCTTTTTTGTATCGCCAGTTGGTATGCCACGCGTAGCTCGTCGGTCTCACCGACGCATTCGAATGGTTTCATGACACCGTCGACATCCAACAGTCCCTTATAGGTTTCAACTAGTGACGGCTTAGCAAAAAGATCTTGACCACCGAATAAACTCTTTAGTTCTGAAGACTCGACGAACGGCGCAAGTAACAAGAATGAGTTCGCGCATTTTGGACACTCTCCGCACCAACGCAGTGTCGTGTTATCGGCACCCTGTCCGTAATTCACCACATTGCAGGAACTGAAACGATGTCCATATTTCGCCCAACAATACTTGACGAACAGTTCAGCAATGCGTAGCTCCGAAAATTTCCGCAATGGTGAACCAATATGGATGTCTGGCGAAATATATCGCCCTACATACTCAGCGAAAGCCTGTTCGGCCGACCACGTCTTCGACCACTGGTGCCTAACTGGCAAATCTCCGATCCATTCATGTGGCTCTTCGCCCTCATGTCCGATTGCCGAGAGTATTATATTTTTGCCAAGGAGTATCGACTGAACAAGTGCGATCGCCTGTACGATATAGGTTACTGGAACATGTCCATTATGCCCACCTTCATCAACTGCGCGCCTGAGCGCCGACCGATCGAGTAGGCGTTCTGCAGCAACCACTTCACCGAGTTCATCAAGTACTGAAGGATGAACCGAACTACTTGAAATATAAAACGGCGTGAATGAACGTTTTATGTCCTGAAGACCCTCAGCAACAAGCAGTGAATCCTTACCTCCACTCTGGAGCGAAAGGATACCCGTACCTGTGTATATCACAGCTTCCAGCGCCGATTGTGACGGTTGAAATTGCGCCAAACTATCACGTGTCAGCTGATTTTCGAACGCATATTGACTAAGTCCTTCTTGATAGACAGTATTGAAAAAATGCGCCTGCCACTCATCGAGTCCACCAGCCTGAAATGTCACTTTCTGTGTCGGAAACGTTTTGTAATATGACACTCCGATGAGTACAAACGTCAAAAAAAGAGCCCGGTTTAATACATCAATATTCGGAGCTGCGTCACCTTTTTTAAAGACGATCTGCTCAGTAAACGTACGGCCATCATCAAATGAATAATGGAATTCGGCTACTGCTGAAGTCTCGTCAAATTGGTATCGATCAAAAATAAACATACTCATAGATTCTGTACAACAAAACGGAATTGATCGCCGCGATCGTAAAAGTTCTTAAACATATCAAAGCTTGCGCAACCTGGACTCAAGATAATAACATCCCCATCTGTCGCCTCGTCGCGTGCAGCCGCAACGACCTCTGCCATTGTCTTTGCGTCGCTGATGAATATAGGCTTTTCTATTCCCCGCTCCTCAAGAAACACTGCGAGTTGATGGCGTATCTCACCAATAATCACTAGCTTCTTGATATTTTGCACCTGGCTAATAACTTCAGCAAGCTGCGTAAAGTCGGCGCCTTTGTCGATACCGCCAAGTATCAGAATTTCAGGCCGTGTAAATGAACGAATGGCTGCTACGGTTGCCCCTGGAGCAGATGAAAAGCTATCGTTGTAATATGCCACGCCCGCGACTTCACGAACAAACTCAAGACGGTGAGGTAAACCTTCAAAATCACGTAACCCCTGGTCGATTTCCTGATAATTAACAGTAAAACGCAACGCTACGCTAATAGCTGCACAAGCGTTCTCTATATTATGCTGACCGACCAGCTGCAACGCCTCAACCTCGCATATCACGGTGTTGTACACGAAGAAGTGACCATCCCTGACGTACACTTGTCCATCGTCAACAACGGCATATCGTCCTGGAGTATTAACCTCACTTGTCAGTGCAACCTTACGAGCATACTCATTATCTGGATGATAGATGCAATAATCATCCATCGTCTGATAGCGGCGGATATTCGCTTTTGCATCGATGTATTCGGCAAAATCCGCATGTACATTGAGATGATCCGGCTCGATCATAAGCACTACCGCGATATGAGGACTCTTTTCCAGATCCCATAGTTGAAAACTGCTGAGCTCATACACAACGATGTCGTCGGGCTGAATACGGGCGAGCTCATTGAGCGCAGGGACGCCGATATTGCCCACAAGATGCACAGTCTTTCCTGCAGCGCGCAAAATACTAGTGATGAGGCTGGCAGTTGTACCCTTCCCTTTCGTACCCGTCACACCGATAATCGGTGCCGGACATCGAGCGAAGAATTCGTTAGTCGCTGACCAGACCTTGCCTGTCGTGTGTATTTTTCGCGGTGGCAGGCTAGCCGTCCGAACCACTATATCGAATCCATTAAGCTGAGAAAATACACCTTCGCCAAGTAGCGTTCGTACACCGTAGGGAAAATCCATAGTGTCTGTCCGCTCATCAACAATCGTCAACTCATTACCAGCACGATTCCAATAATCAAAATTTGCATGACCTTCGAGACCAAATCCTGCAATGGCAATCTTCATAATCTCTAGTTTACGCGCGATTCATTAGTGTGTCGAGTTTTCCACCCAAGCTTACAATCAACTCTTTATCACCGCTTGTGACACCCGCAAGCACCCAAGTGTTGTGCGCGACGAACGACCGTGCAGTTGAAATCATCAAATCACGGGAGGTCGCCCGTATGGCGTCTGGTACTTTGTCGTAGTCCTTCACAATACCCTTCGCAAAGTAATGATCCACGTAAAAGTTAGCGATTTGCGATACTGTCTGTGCCCCCATCTGATAGCGCCCAAGTGCGTACGACTTGGCAGCTTCGAGTTCATCTTCGGTGATCTTGCCGTCGAGTACACAATTGACTTCGCGAACTATAATGTCAAACAGTGCTTCCGAAGTATCCAGATTGACTTGGCCGCCGAAATCCCAGCTGCTATTGTGAAAACCAGCGCTTGTATCCGAGAAAACTCCGTATGCGAGGCCTTTTTGGCGAGCTGCCCCGTAAATACGTGAATGCATCGTACCCGTCAGGAGATGGTCTAGAGAGTTCATCGCATCCGCCTCTTCATCGCTCAGTTCGCGCGGTACCATCATCGAGAGACCAAATGTCAAATTTGACGCTTCCTTACGACGAATAAGTGTTGGGTTACCACTCGAGAGCTCATCATATGGAACATCGAAACGTTCGCCGGACTTCAGCTCCCAATCTTCGAGCTGACGAATCACCTCACTTTTACGACCGCTGAGCCTGCCAGCGATCACGAAACGCATATTATCAGCGGTATGCGTACGACGATAGTGCTCCTTGACGTCTGCCAGCGTAATGGTCGGAATCGTCTGCAGACGTTGCCAGAATGTGTAGATGTCTTCACCAAGAAGTTGTTGTATTTTTGGCCACAATACACGATTATGATTGTTTAGATAACCCGTCAGTTCAGAACGTACATTCCCCTTCTCCGCCTCAAGTTCTTCTTCATTGAAACGCGGTTGGCAAATCGCTACCCGTTGAAGCTGCAGGATTCTATCCCATTCGAAGTCGGCACAGTCTGCTACATAAACCATCGAGAGATCGCTCGTATACGCATTGTGATATGCACCGTTCTTGGTAAACTCCGCTTCATAGGCGTGCTCATTCTTAAACTGCTTATTGGCTCCAAATGCCATATGTTCCATGATATGTGCCGTCTCGTAGATGTCCTTGCTTTTAACATAACGATTGCCAGCACGGAATTGAAATTGAAAGCTCATCACCGTTGCATCAGGAATATCAATTAGAAGTCCCTTTGCGCCATTTTTAAGCTTCACTTCCTGTACGGTGTGTTTCACGTGATTTTTCTTTCTACCCACCCCCTATTAGATTGGTATTTTAGTGGCGATTCTTCTTACGGTTTTGGCGCTGGGCCTTTTTCTTCTTGCGTGCTTGGTTCTTGACCTGACTTACTTCAGATTCCGTTTTTGAACGAGCGATGTTAAAGTCCCTGTCGCGATTCGTCTCCCCACCACCAACTTCGTTAACACCCTGTTCTACAGCTTGTTCAGCAAGTCGCGTCAGTGCAGTATCGTGTTCTTCGTCGTCAATCGCGCGGGCCTCATGCCTGTGGACATGCATAATAGTGCGTAAAACTTCGTCGCGCAACGTTGCCTGAAGACCTTCGAAAAGCTTCTGTGATTCTTGGCGATATTCGACAAGTGGATCGCGCTGACCGACGCTACGCCAATGGATACCATCACGCAAATGTTGCATGCTTTCGAGATGCTGCATCCAGAGCGTATCGAGCACCTGAATGTAAACATCGCGTTCGACTTTACGCATGTTATCAGTCTCGATTTCCTTTTCCTTCTGAGAGTAAAGCTCGTAGACTGCTTTCTTAGCCGTTTCGAAGCGAGTCTTATCCTTCTTTTCCTCACCGATCGTCTTTATTTTCTTGTCGGTCAATGGAAAAACAACTTCAAACTCATCACGAAACTTCAAATTATTCTTTGCAGGAAGCAGTGTCAGTTCGCGTACCTTTTCTGTAATAAGGCGCTCGATTTCAGGCTTGATATCGCTACCTTCAAGAATCTTGCGACGCATCGTATAAACCACTTTACGGTGACGGTTAACAACGTTGTCGTATTGCACGACGCTCTTACGAGTATCAAAATGGTAGCCTTCGACGCGCTTTTGCGCTGCTTCAAGTGTCTTTGAGACGGCTTTGTTCTGGATCGGCGTCTCTTCATCAACACCAAGTCGATCCATCAGGCTGCGGATACGCTCACCCTGAAAGATGCGCATAAGATCATCCTCGGTAGACACAAAGAATTGTGTCTCACCAGGATCGCCCTGGCGACCAG
>JBPPME010000079.1:0-3944 GCA_051305895.1 Saccharimonadales bacterium (SeqCode) | reverse complement strand
CGTAGCTTATGGCGCACCAAATCCGGACATCATCTCTGTGAAATGTCGATTAATTTGACGTTTTGTTTATACGTAAATAAGACTCTAACAAGTTAAGAAAAACGCCCCGCAGGGCGTTTTTCTTATACGCTGTAGCTATAAGTAATCTAGCCTATGAACTTAAGTGCGCTCATCCAGCCTGTACCGATTTGGTCTTGGATTTTCATCTGAATCAAACCAAAACCTTCTAGGTGTCGTGCTTCAGCTAAAGGACCAACATCAATAGGACGCATGCTACTACTTTTAATAAAGTCACACACCTTAGCCTTTGCTTCTTGGTCGTCGCCAGCAACAAATACATCCAGTTCCTTACCTTCAACAGTGCCAGCTTCAAGCGTCCCAGACAAAGTGGTGTTAAATGCCTTCACTACATTTGCATTAGGAATGAGCTTAGCAATTTCTTGTGCGCCTGACTGTCCTGCTTCTGGAATAAGCTGGAAAGTGTTGAAATCTACCGGGTTAGTTATGTCTACGACAATCTTACCTTCGAAGCCATTGTATTGCTTTGCAATAGATTCGACTTCGGCATAAGGAGTAGCTAGGATAACAATTTCATCAGTGTCGCTTCCTGATGCTGCAATAGTTGCTTCTGCTGATTCATTGAGCGTCTTTAAATGAGCAACCAGTTCGTTACCCTTGGCTTCATCTTGCGCATGTAGGGCCACGCTGTGTCCGCCACTTACTAAACGTGTGCTAATTCCCTTAGCCATGCTTCCGGTTCCGATGATAGTTATGTTCATATTGACCCTCCTATTACTTGGTGCTATGATTCGTATAGTACTTTCAATAATAAGGTACTTTAATATTTAAAGCAAGCGAATTATGACAACTCTCAATACGAAACTACCAATTTGCCTTCGAAGTCTAAAGATTCTCAGTGATTACTGGACTTTGCGTATTATCGACGAACTGTCTGATAGCAGTGTTCTTCGGTTCAGTGAAATCGAACGTCGGTTAGAAGGTGTAAACACAGCTACACTTTCAAAACGACTTAAGGACATGCAAGAGAGCGGTTTGATTACCCGAATGGAATCATCGCGCGCTGATGTTACTTATTCCCTCACGGAACTCGGAAACGAGGCAATCCCGCTTTTGAATGCCGTAAACCATTTCTCGGCTGCAAAGCAGGAATTGACTACTAGACAATAAAAAGTTACTTTTTCGACATTAATTATCTATCTAAACAAATTGTCTGATAGATTCAACGAATCAACTAGGTTTTTGAGTTTGGGGACTTGTGGGTTTGCCGGTGGGCATATGGCGGACTCCATTTGTATGATTATACCGAACTCTTTGAAAGAGACGGTGTGTTCATTTTAGTGGGAGCCTGACATTTTGATATTGTAGCTAATGGTGTACCAAAGAAATGATTCGAGAAATCTGTATCATCAGGGTTCTCTCTTTTTGTTATACTTATACTGATTATGTTTAAAAACTATGTCCAGAAAAAGCTTGAACGCTATGTACGTAAGTATTTCCGTAAGCATCCAGAGGTGCGACTGGTCGTCGTGGCGGGAAGCGTGGGCAAGACTAGTACAAAAATGGCAATTGCTACTGTACTTAGTAAGCAATTTCGTGTCCGCTTAGATAATGGTAATCACGGAACACATCTCAGTACTCCGTTGGGCATTCTGGGCATCGAATATCCCGCAGAAACACATAGCATATCTGCATGGTTACGTGTATTTAGTGCGGCGAAGCGTCGCATCAAAGAACCGGCTGATGTCGATATCATTATTCAGGAGCTCACGGCGAGGGGTATAGGCTCTATGGCACAATATGGAAGTTATCTTTGGCCGACTATCAGTGTCGTAACCGCAGTCACGTCAGAGCGCATGGAGACGTTTGGCACAATTGAGCAAATCGCCCAAGAGGAGCTAATGGTAGCGAATTTTTCACAACTCGCGCTTATAAACCGTGATGATATCGAAGGGCGCTTCAGCGGCTTTTTAACCAATCAGGCTATCGATACCTATGGCACAACCAGCTCGGCGGAGTACCGTTTTGAGATTAATGACTTTTCTTTAGTCAAAGGCTACAAGGGATCATTTATATCACTGGAGGCGTCGGAACCATTTGACGCTCAGGTACATGTTATTGGAGAACAAAGTCTACGACCGGTTATCGCCGCCGTCGCAGTAGCACAAAAACTCGGCATGATTCCAACGACGATCACACAGGGAATTAGCGAGATTCACCCTACGCCAGGACATATGAATGTGTTACGTGGTATTAAGGGGAGTGTGATTATCGATGATACATATAGTTCAACACCAATTGCTGCAACTTCCGCACTTCAGACGATTTATGGGTTGCAGGTGTCGCAACGTGTCGTAATTTTCGGAAGTATGAATCATCTTGGATCGGAATCAGCCGTTGAGCACGAGAAACTTGGTAAGTTGTGTGATCCGAATTTATTGAGTTGGGTGATTACGATTGGTACTGAGGCGGAGCAATATCTCGCACCCGCCGCTAGATTAAGAGGATGCCAGGTAAAGTCTTTCAAGAGTGCGCTCGAGGCCGGGGCATTCGCCCATAGCGTGCTTGGTACTGGAGCAGTTGTGCTTGCTAAGGGTTCAGTAGACGATATCTACGCCGAAGAGGCGGTGCGCATTTTATTGCATGATACGACGGAAGACAGGTTCTTAGTTCGTCAAGAATCAGAATGGAAGACTCGCAAGAATCACTTCTTTGCTGAAATCATAGACTAAGCATAAATGCTATGGTATGCTGAGGGCATATTGAACAGAAAGTGAAAAAGAACCAGGAATGAATAACAACGAAAACGACTCGGCACAATCACCTCAATCGGACACCGTACCGATTAAAGTGACATCGTCATCCCTTGACGTAGCACCGTCTGTAGTTGCGCCAGATATGCCCGATCCACTTGACGTGGCGGCACCAGTGGCACCTGTGTATGCACCAGCGACTACTACAGTAACCCCTGCGATAACACAGACATCTACTGCAGAGCCGATCTCTTCAGTGTTGAATCCGCTTCCGTTGACAGCAACTAGCCTACGATCGCAGCCTGATTCTGTCGTGCCAAGTAAATCAAAAAAAAGTCTCATCATCGGTCTCATCATCGGTGGTGCACTTGCTTTGCTGACTGGTGGCAGCGCGCTTGCCTATAATCTCTGGTATCAAAATACCGACAAGGTTGTTATTGATGGCCTACTTAGTGTCTTTACAGCAAAATCAGGGGTTGTAACAGGTACGGTCACATCAGGTAGTAAAGATTACGGACTGACTATCAAGATAGACAGCAAGGGATCGACAGCAGGTGGGAATTTGGTTACGGTTGTGACGATAGATTTCAAGACTGGCATTCTTACTGGTAAAAAAATTAGCGTAAGTGCTGAAGGTCTGGCTGTCAAAGAAGGTGATATCTACTTCAAACTTTCACAGCTTCAGGAAGCAGTCGATGCCGCCCTTGACGCATACATGAGCACCATAACGGAAACGTATGCGAGTTACGGCATGGTGATGACAGCTCAACAGATTACCGAAGCAAAAGCTGAAGCGAAGAAGGCATACGGCCCCCTTGTAAAGAAACTTGATGGACAGTGGGTTAAGATTAGCACCGATGACATTAAGAAAGTTGATGAAGAAGCCGGCGAGTTACAGAAATGTATAACAGACACCTATAATAAGTTGCAACAGAATCCAGCACTCAAGCAAGAGTTGAGAACCGCTTATCTTGATAATAAATTTATCTAGATAAAGGAACGCCTAGGCACTCAAGATGGCGATGGCAGTCTTGGATATTTACTTGATTTTGATAGTGATGCAGCCAAGAAGTTTAGCGATGCAGCCAAGAAAACCGAATTTGGAAAATTACTGGCAAAATGTGGCGACGACGATAGTGACATATTCTCGAGTCTGCCAGGCTCTGACGGCAC
>JBPPME010000056.1:0-5819 GCA_051305895.1 Saccharimonadales bacterium (SeqCode) | reverse complement strand
TATCTAATGCTTTTTGCTTCGCGAGTTCTAGAGCACTATCCTCAAGATCGGTAGAAGTCACTATGTAGCCCTTTTCTGCAAAGAAACACCCGTCTTGCGCTTGTCCAGCTCCGAGTTCAAGTACCGTGCCGGTCTTAGGGAAATACTGAATTGCTTGCTCAGCAAAAATAGATGGCTTATCTATCCAATCTTGTTGTTTGTAGTTTTGGTGTATATCTTGCCAGACGTCACTCATATATCTTATATTCTACAACATTTACAGCGGTGCGGTATAATCAGGTTATGAAGTTACTCCTCAGCTCAGCTGGTATCCGTACCCAAGAATTAGCCGATTCACTCGCCCAGCTTACTGGTAAGGGTCTGTTAGGCATTAACGTGGCGGTCATCAACGAAGCCTCGGCAGTCGAACCTGGAGACAAGACCTGGTTTTTCAATGAACTCAATGATTTACGTAAGTATGTTGGCGGTGAAATAGATTTCGTAGATTTACTTGCACTCAGTATCGACGAGGTAGCTGAACGTATCGCATTTGCTGATGTTATCTACGTCGTTGGCGGTAATCCCGATTACTTGCTTTATCTCTACAAAAAAGTAGGCTTCGATAAGCTTCTGCAAGACAAGCTGCTAAACGAAAAAGTTTACGTTGGCAGTTCAGCTGGTTCCATGGTGCTTGGTCACCGTGGTTCAACCAATGAATACCAAGAGTTTTATGGCGAAGACAGAAACTTTGGCACCACGAGTTATCTTGGTCTCGTGGATTTTGTGATTAAGCCTCACTTCGAGTCACCTGATTTGCCAAAGAATCACCCTGATATATTACGCAAAGCAAGCATCACCGAGCAGCAAACTATCTATGCTATACAAGACGATCAGGCAATTGTCGTCCAGGATAGCGAAGTTAGCTTTATTGATGGTGATATATTCAAAGTAGAGAAAGTATATTCAAAGTAGAGAAAGAATGATTATGACGAACAAGAAGTCGAAACCACAGAGTACGCCAAAGAAAACTATTGTGACCCCACCAAAGGGCAGTCCAATGGAGAAGTTTCATCAGGCCATGAAAAAGATTGTTTCTGTACCTAAGAAAGACCTGAAGGACAAGTAAAACACCTAGTTTTGCCGGTTCTGTTCGATATGTTGATTAGACAAGTATATTAGAGCTTATTATACCTCATTGATATTTTTTATGTTTTTGTCATAATATAATGATTGTCAGTGTTCATAGGCGAACCCTCTACCCATTCAAATGCAAGGTAGATACTCAAAGAAGTTAATTTATGACCGACACAGTAATTGCCCACATCAACATTCGGATGAAGAGCGGGCTCTCGCTGACTATTTCTGCGATGAACTCAAGTATGGACCTTTCTTGATAGTCACAACCCATCGACATCGACTAGGTCAAGTCAAGTCCCGCTACGCGAAGAAGTAGTCCAAGGGCTGAATCGTCCTCCCCTACCATATCCGGCGCGGGTCAAGTCTAAATAATCAACGTCACGCAGGATATGATGAACGGTTACATCGGCTACGATACGCTCATCGGCACCCCTCATTACCCAGGAGACCGTGGATCCTGACACGCTTATATAGCGTTCCGCTTCTATATGCAAGTTCAGTCTTCTGCAAAGCTTCTCCTGACGATTGTCATTTAGGGTACACTACTATCGCAGTGCGTACTCTAGATGGGCAGTTCTGCCCTGGGTTTACTTTACGACAATTAAAATCCCCACCATACAGGTGAGGATTTTTTCCCAATAGATATATTACTCTTGGTTTGCTTTGTGAGCAGCTTCTACTTCAGCTTGCTTCGCCGCAAGTTCTGCGTTTTTAGTAGCTTTTTCGGCAGCCTTGGCTTCAGCAGCTCTGACTGCTTCCTCCTTCAGACGAGCAGCCTCGGCTTCGGCGTGTGGGTCTTTCACGTCGTTGACCGCTTCACGATTAAAAGTCACACTTGTCAGACGAGCACCCTTACCAGAGCGGTGACGCAAGTAACTCAGGAAGTTACGGCGAACTTTCGCACGACGGACGATCTCAACTTTTTCAACTAGCGGGCTGTGAAGTAGGAAGCTCTTCTCGACACCAATACCAGATGCAATCTTACGCACCGTAATGCGTGACGTGTGCTGTTTTTTATTATCAGTACGAATAACCACACCCTCAAAAATCTGGATACGTTCCTTGTTACCTTCTTTAATCTTCTGATGGACACGAACGGTGTCACCACTGCGTACGTCAACAACTGCAGATTTTTTCTGTTCGTCGTTAACTTTTTGAATCAATGCAAAACTCATTATTTCTCTCGCTTAGATTTATATTGACAATCAGTAGTTAATTATAGCAGAGTCTCAGGAATTTGAAAAGGGTTGACACTTAAATCACTCGACCAATTTCATCAAGCGTGGTCTCACCGCGGAGCGCCGCTAGTACACCAACTTGCTCGAGTGTGAGCATGCCGCCTTTTTTTGCTGCTTTTTCGATAAGATCAGAATGTACATCTTCGATATCACCGCGAATGAACTTTTGAATATCTTCGTTCACCACCATCTGTTCCATAATAACCACACGACCCCTGTAGCCAAATGGTGCGCCTTCACTTGGTACTGGCTTCCAGAGCTTGAAATTATCGAGGTCAGGCTTGTTTTCAAAATCTTCTGGCAAGACCTTCAGAATATCCTTGACATACTTTTTAGTTGCTTCGTCCGGCTCGTACTCCTCTTTCGTCTCATCAACAAGGCGTCGTACGAGTCGCTGGGCAATAACTAGACGAATGGCTGTAGAGAAAATCGGATTAATACCGATGAGATCAATCATGCGGCTGAAGGCTGTAGAGGTTGAGTTAGCATGGAAACTCGAAAGCACCAGATGCCCGGTGATTGATGCCTGGATGGCCGTTCGTGCTGTATCCTGATCGCGAATCTCACCAACCATCACGACATCTGGGTCTAAACGAAGCACTGAGCGTAGACCGTCGGCGAAGTTTCTTCCTTCAGTAGTATTAATCGGAATCTGCGAGATGCCTGTTAGGCCGTACTCTATCGGATCCTCGAGTGTGATGAGTTTTCGATCAGGCGTATTGAGTGCGTTGAGCATACTATAGAGCGTTGTCGATTTACCACTTCCGGTCGGACCAACCATCAGAACCATACCACGGGGATGAGAGATAATCTCATCGATTTCGGCACGCTGATGCGCGGGAATATTGAGCTTATTGAGCTGAAGTAGGCTTTCGTCAAAATTAAAGAGGCGCATGACAGCATCCTGACCGTACATAGTAGGCACCGTTTCAACACGTAGATTTAGCAGGTGCGTTGCGCCATCACGGGTAATTTCTTTTTGCATATGACCAGATTGTGGATTAGTAGCAGCCACAGAGATATTGGCACGTGACCCGAGTGCTCCCATGATAACACGATAGCGATCCTTATCGAGATCAGCTACGGGGTGTAGAGCACCATCGACACGCATTCGTACGCGGATATACGTCCGCTGATTCTCAATATGGATATCACTAGCACCAAGTTTATCAGCCTGATCGATGAGATAATCAAATACCTGATCGGTGCCTACCGCATTCAGTGTCTTGCTTACCGAGGCAATCGTATCGCTATCACCTTCCTTGGCAATCTCGATGTCGTCATAGATAGTTTGCTTCGGTGGATCGTAGCGATTCATAAGTGCTTTAAAACCACTGCCTGATATCATCAAGAAGTCGACAATGTCACCACGATCATTATAGGTACGGCGCATCGTCTGGATGAGTGACTGCGGAGTCTGAGTCGTAATGCCGAAACGATATGGAGCATCTCCCCCGCCGTGCTGTAGCGGTACAATATGACCCTTGTACATATCGGAAATATCGAGAACTCCCTCGACAAGTGAAATATCATTTTCAATGGAGCGTGTATCAAAATACTGTACGCCCAAAATCGCCGCCCGTTGCTGGGTAGTTGTTTCATCATGGTCACGTCGACCAGCTTGGATTTCCTCTTCGTTCATTGCTTTTCAGTGTACCAAAAAACACAAGCTTTTTATAGTGGTACAATGACAGTAATGAAGGAAATTATCGTTATCGCGCACAATATCCGCTCAACCCATAACGTCGGGGCGATTTTTCGCACCTGCGAAGGATTTGGAGTGACGAGGCTGATTCTGAGCGGCTATACGCCCTATCCACGCCTTAAGCACGATACCCGTCTGCCACACATCACCGATAAGCTCACAGCTCAGATCCATAAAACTGCACTTGATGCCGAAGATATGGTGCCATTTGAATATCAAGAATTACCAAATCTTGCCTTACTAAAAGAGGACGGCTATCGTATCGTTGGGCTTGAGCAAGTAGATCATTCCGTCTCGCTCGCTGAGTATCAGGCTCCAAAGAAAGTTGCTTTACTTCTCGGTGAGGAAGTACACGGCATTGAGCAGTCACTAATTGATGGATGCGATGATACCGTGGAAATCCCGATGTATGGGGGAAAAGAGTCGTTTAACGTCAGTGTCGCGACAGGCATTGCCCTATATGCACTGACTATTTAAGTGTGACGGCGTCTTCACCGAGTAATTTCACGAATTTACTGACAAGCGTATCGCTGTGTTCGACGCGAAATGGTAACTTGATTGCCGACTTCTTGTCTTCTCCAAGTACCAATACGATATCTGAAAGGCCAGGGTGACCACTCGATATCTCACGCAGTTCACGAAGCACCTCGTGATTATCGGGATTGCGCACGTGTACGAATAGCTTTTTAAGATTAGGTTCTTCTGCCACAACGACTGGTCGAGGTTCGGATTTCGCCATTACAGCACGACTTATTGTCACGCCACCTGGTGTTGGTGATCGGCTTTTTGGTACAGTCATTTTGTGTCCGGTCGGTTCATAATCGTTCAAATCTTTTTCTGATACGATGACGATCTCATCAGCAATAAGTTTTGCGTCGGACTGCAGATTGCCGTCACGGTCACGAGCATTCACTTTGCCCGTAGCACGCAGTACCACATCTTGAGCAAGCTTGGCACCTACGTCAGCGTAGAGATTAGGAAAGACAATCAGCTCACCTTCACCAGTCTTATCTTCGATACCGACGAACGCCATCTTGCTGCCAGTTTTAGTCACGATAGAACGTACTGTTGTGATGATACCACCGATCGTCGCTTTCTTGCCGTCGACATCTGGCTTAATACTACTAAGTGGAACTGTCTGCTCTTCAAAATATGTATCATAATTGTCCAGTGGGTGAGCACTAATATAGAGTCCGAGAAGCTCGCGCTCCCATGTAAGGCGCTCTTTTTGAGTATGCTTCACAGGGGCCTGTTGCAAGTTCAGACTCGGCTGCATTATATTGTTATCGGCACCAAGTATGCCAAAAAGGTCTGTCTGTCCGCTGAGCGCTTCTTTTTGGGTCTTACTACCAAAGTTCTGGATGGTTTCAAGATTGAAAAGTAAGTCCGAACGATCGCCAAAACCGTCGAAACCACCTGATTTAATAAGTGACTCCCAGGCCTTTTTATTAAACTTTGATGTCGAAACACGCCTAGCAAAATCTTCGATAGTTACAAACTTTCCATCTGTGTCACGGGTGCGCAGTATTTCTTTCACTGCTGCGGTGCCAACACCCTTGATAGCAGCCATGCCAAAACGGATCTGTTTTTTATCGGGTACGACTGCAAATTCGACGAATGATTCGTTGACGTCTGGTGCCAGGACTTCAATGCCCATATGCTTACATTCTGTGATTTCAATTGCCAGACGATCGATATCATCCTGATCACTTGTCATAAGCGCTGCCATGAAAGCATCTGGATAATGCGCCTTTAGATAC
>JBPPME010000019.1:0-3750 GCA_051305895.1 Saccharimonadales bacterium (SeqCode) | reverse complement strand
ATATTGGCCGTACCGCTGCCGACTTAAGTGGTGTCCGTCTACAACGTGAGGGAGATAGCACATCGAAACGCATCGTTTTCGCCGCATACGATACTCTATACGACTTGATGAGACCATCACTACTAGAGTATGGAGCAGACGATACTCAAAGACTCTTCATGACTAATACAACCCGCTCTACACTGCTGAATCTCAGCAGTAATATCAGCTCGTATGGATTTAGTAAGATAGCTGTCGAATACAGCCGACAGAATAACTACTTACACATGACCGGCGACGGTTTAGAGATTGACTCAAGAATCAACTTCCCGCAAAAATTTGAATCTAATCGTGGAGGTTGTCCATATGCGAAGACACATACCGCAGCATATTTTAACCGGTTTACCGACCGTATCGTTGAGACCTATGCTGAAGCACATCGCCGCGGTATGCCACACGGCTGGCTGGAAACTACGAGTCGTTTTCTTTTGAAGCGCTAGAGCTAATTACACTGCTACCCTCTCAGCTATCCATAGGCAATCATTAACCAGCCCTCCGATGCCCTGCACGTGCATTGCCACGCGTGGCTGTTGCGCGCTCAATAGGCGTAGCAACTTGATATGGTCACTCGTAAACCGACCGCCTCCATGAAATCGAAATGTCGACTCGTATTCATCGAATTCATACTGCTCATCCTCCACGAGTTTCATGCCATTCATATCCGTCGAAAGATTTATCCCCACCCCTACAATGATGGCAAGCTGCAAATAAAACCACGTCTTCGTCACCGCCAACATTATCGTTTCGTCGTCCAATGCTCCGAAAGTCTGTTCGAGTAGAATAAAAAAGCTTGAATCATCGACTGCATCGGCCGACTTATTTATGCGCTTTATCGCCTCGTAACCAAACTGTAATCGGTCATAATCATGCATGATATGCCCATAAAATCGTATTAGTCGTGCGGCCGTCACAATACCCAATTCACTTTTGCCCTGCGAGACAGTAACATCACAGATGGCAAAAAGCTCTATTCCTCCAGCAAGTTTACTTTTTTCACGACGAACACCTCGTGCTATGACACCAAGCTTCCCATATTCCGGCGTCAAGAAATGAAGGATTCTGTCTGCCTCACCGTAATTCGTACGGTGTAGAACGATAGCTTTCGTACGAATCAATGCACTCATGACACTATCTGCACCGCCCTACAAATATCATTAGGGTGCATCGTTTGCTTATTCAGTATATGCTTGACGCCATATCGCTTCGTGACATCAATGTCGATATTATCAGCAATGCCAGTTACAAGAATGACTGGAATATTCGCTAGGTCTACATGTGATTGCAACTCATGGAGCAACGAGAACCCTGTCGTACCGATAAGCAGCACATCGAGCATAATCACGTCAGGTTCGACATTGTCGATAAGGTCGATTGCACCGAGTGCGTGGCCGATAGCCCATGTCTGGTGGCCGTCACGCTCCAAGAGGCGCCTATAATAGCGCGCTAGGAATTCGTCGTCTTCAACGATAACAATTCTCTTATTCATAGCAGTGTCAGCTGCTTAGAGATTGGTAGCTCGACATAAAATGATGCGCCATTACGATGACGAATCGCACCGATCTGTCCGCCAATCGCCTCAGCAAACTGACTGACGATTCTCAATCCTAAACCACTACTCTCTGGTCGAGCACTCACTGAGTGAGGTACTCCAGTGTTCAATACGCGACGCCACATATCAGCTGGTATCATCGGCCCGTAGTCACGTACCCCGATTCGCATCATCTGTCGGGTTCTTTTTAGCTCAACAAAGAACTCCACAACACCGTTCTCATCTCCATAGTGGAGTGCGTTATCACCAAAGTTCAATAGAATACGACGCAGTAAGTCATAATTGGCCACGATGAGTGATGGACGGCGTGACGAGCGAAAACGAATAGTGCGTTCGTGTGCTACATACAATGGACGCAACTCACGGATTACTTCGTCGCATACTTGCATCGAGTTAATCGGATCGGTCTCTGATAGTGCCAATTGTTCAGTCTTCGTGATATTACCTGTGAAGCGCAAAGAGCGACTAGCAATCAACTCGATTTGCCTAGCTATCGTTTGGCGTTCATTTTCGCTAAGCGACGCATCACCGAGTTCAAGCGCTAGCTGACGGATAACCGCTAACGGCGCCTTCAGCTCATGTGCGGCCACTGCGATCTCCGCCAAATTTGGCTTATCAACTCGCAGTGCAATATCCTCGCTTTTTACACCTTCCCCTACCATCTACACCTAGTGTAGCATGGTCGTTTCTAGGTGTTAAACGTAATCGTTTTGATAAGTTTGTCGAATTCAGCTGTCATATCAGAAGTGCTGATATCCGTCTGAATGATAAGGGTTTTATCACGAACCTTGAAATAGACTGCCGAACCGCGAATATCCTTGGTGAATGCCCCGTCAAGACGTGTACCACCTTGACCATTAGCACTCACTGCTGATGATTTGAGATCACCCTTCTTTACAAGGCCTTCGTACTTCTTAAGCTGATTTTCTATGGTCTGTTCAGTGATAGTCACACGAAGCGCAAACGGCTGCGAAGGATTGACTGATGGTACAACACCTGGGTGAAGATACGCTTGATAGTCACCTCCTGTAGAGGCATCTTTGTCTATATATGAGCTCCACGTCTTTGGATACTTGAACGTGACACGACCATAATCATCAGGACCGACGAAATCAGCGTACGGATCTTTCAAGAGTTCTGCATATTCTGTGCGGGCTTCATCTCTTGTTGTCTTTTCTGCATCGGCAACTGCCTCAGCGACCTTTGTATCAACATTGTCTTTCGCGTCAGCATACTGGAAATATAGCCAAATCGCTAGCATGCTCACGAGGACGACTGCGATAATAAGACAGATTGTGGCGATAAGCGCGCCTGATATAACACCGTTTTCTCTGTTTTTCATCATAACACTCGTCATTATACTTACGCTTTTTTCTTATGTAAAGGTGCGACGTAAAACAAATGGTGCGCAGCGGCCGTTTTTACCGGCTCATATCCCGGTAAATTGAAGCCATAACTGATAACCACTAGAGTACGATTTAAGCGAGTCGCCTCGTTCTCGATGAGGTGAGTGAGTCGAGCTATATCCCGGCTATCTGAGAAAATATATACGACAGTCGTATCAGCTGGAAATGACGTTCGCCACATATTGGCAAGTTTCGTTGTGACCGACAGTCCGCGCGAAGCAATCTGGGAAATCCAGACTAGCAATGGATGCAGTTCATAGCCCACTGCCTTAGCACCGTGATTAGCCGCAATTCGTAGTACCTTGCCGTCACCTGATCCAAGGTCAAGTAGGGTGTCTTTTGTGGTGAGTGTATAGAGCTTTTCAAAGGCTACTTCGACGTCATGTGTCTTGGCGGGAATATATGGTGCACCGAAAAATACTGTGAAACCGTAGGTAACCACGATAGCGAGTAAAATAATAGTAATGATCGTCATTGAGTAAATTTTTCCTTCAAAACTGTGACTGTATTTTTTACTTCCTCAAGCTCATGTTCAATATCTTCTGCAAGCGTCTTTGCCGCCTCAAACCGCTTCAGTGCCTCATCAACAGTAAATTCATCACTTTCAAACCATCGCACCGCTTCGCGTAAGTTTGCGAGTTTATCTTCAATTGGTTGACTGGATGGCTTCGACATTGGTTACCTCCGCTGTTATTCGTTTATCTATTTGCTCAATGATGATTGGTTTACCGACGACTAGCTCACCCTTTATAATAC
>JBPPME010000018.1:0-2541 GCA_051305895.1 Saccharimonadales bacterium (SeqCode) | reverse complement strand
ATCTCCTTATATTCTTCAAGTCCAATGTCGGCCAGCCCGTGGAAAACGTTGAAGCGAAAGAGAGATTTGTTATTCACCATCTCAGGATGGCTTTGATGGAAGTCGTTGGCAGTTCTTTCCGTTTGTGTGAGAATTTTGGTCATGCTTTCAATGATGGCTTTCAGATTTCCTTGAAAAGCTTTGCCAGGGGCACTTCCAGTCCCAATACTGGTCATCAAAATCTCTCTGTCAGGCCAAAGTTGTCTTGCTTCACGGTGGACCAGTTGAATGGGATTGTTGTAGAGAACCCCTCCGTCGACAAATGTTTGACCATATTTGCCAAAGGTTATCGGGTCAAAGAACGTGGTAGCGGCTGATGTTGCACGGCAGGCCTGCCAAACTTTGCACTCATCGAACAGAAGCTCAGACATCTTAGGATTGGAGTAAGACCGAAGCATAGCAGCCTCGGCATTGTTTGCACGCGTAGCGCAGACAAATCTATCTATTCTTCAGCAAATGAGACTATTGAAACAGTTTCAGGGATACAAACACCTTGCATGAGGATCCTGGGCTTTTGAGTAACACATCTTCCGGGTTCTCTTTCAACTTGTCGCGAATGCAATCCTTGACTGCAGTTTCCAATGCTTCCGATTCAAATTTTCCATTAGCCTGGAGGAAATCGGCGGCGCCCATTGCCTTGAAAAGGTGTTTTCTTTTAGGCTTGAATACTTCTTTTGAAAGTTTCAAGTACGCATCCTCACACTCCTTGACGCTCATTTGAAGGCGACCCAACATGATCGCAATGATACTAGCCAGGAAGCGTCAGATTGGCTCGTATAATTACAGCGGAAGAATGATTGAGACTCACCCCCTAGTACTGGTCCCTCCGATCATATCAAAAATCTGCCAAGGTTGCAAAGGACTATCCAAAGGACGTGTCTTGTTGACCCCATCCATGATGTATCGCAGTATCATAATAGAAGAAAGCCCACGAATTCCTCCCCCGTCTGCTTTCGTCAGGCTACAAATTCGACGTTCTTTGCACCAATATCAACCTACCTAGGGATAGCAGCCTGATTGGCCGCTCACTCGCCATTTTGATGAGCAAGAAATGCAGAAAGACAGTGTGATATAACAATAGAGTGGGATGTGGGAAAGTGAACAATAATGATTCTACAATCAACCACCAGCGATGTGCTGTGACTTTATCCTCTTTGCTCTGGGGCTGAATCAATATTTCTATTTTAAGACAAGTGTGGCGCAACTTGTTGATTGCTTATCCTCGGCAATCCCGTCTACCGTAAAGGAGCCAAGCACCAAGATTGGCCCAGGATCAGGAACGTAAAGAAACTTTCAAAGAGATACAAAAAATAGACAAAAAAACAAAGACAAAGTATATAACAGCAGGCACTCACCAACCTAACTACTAGTCTGCCGATCTGAAGCTTGCGTACAGAGGTGCTTCACCAGACCGAACGATTGTCTCACCGCCTTTGTGGCTCATTTGATTGATTGATTGGTGGCAATATATTCTGCCCAAGGCGGTGGGATAATCACTAGGTCTGGCACCCGTAGCAGGGCACTAAATTTCACATAGATACAACATAGAATATATAACGCAACTCTAAAGTTCAAAAGTTTGGTTCTGGTTCTGCTAATCACAATGAGTTTATCCGCATAAAGCCATTATCGGTTCCATCTCTTGTTAAAACAACTTTCAAACTCGACAATTCCTCAGTCGAAGAAAGTCCGAGAAAAGAGAGATCTCGAGCTAAAAAATCTCTGATCTACAAGGCGAAAAAGATTGTCCTTTCAAGTATTGGAGAATATACTGGTCTTACCCTCACCATTCGAGAAAAGCTCCATACATAAGAGTTGGGGACGATGTTACACGGGCCGGGTCGTGTACTTCGAATCGATTTATATTCAATCCTTCAAGCATCTGTGGGATTGGAGTGTACGGAACCTTGCGAGCACTCTGTCCAAGACGCTCTAGAACCTGAACATATATCCAAAGTGCTCATAACTTCAGTTTTTGAGCCTCGGGCTGTTGGCAAGAAGATATCGATTGCTCAAGTACAGTCGAATGCTACGGCACAGCTTCTGTGCTGCGAACCTGGTGTAAAGTGTATCCTTCAGTCGGAATGCTGTTTGACGTGTGCAGTCGATCAAGTAGGAATCGGAAACCATGCGGTCATTATTGTTTCTTGAATGGAACATCTCGTATGCCTATTCGCGTAAGATGCGTATGTGGTATTATTTTATTTATTAGTTGACTTTAGGAATGCAATAACATCTTGGGCAACTTTAAACTGATTCTCATCTTTCTCGCCAAACGCCTTCTCAAGCTCTACTAACAATTCTTGGTCCCTTTCCCCAATCTCCAATAACCTCACAAAGAATGCCACATTGAGTAAAAACATTGGCCAATGCAGATTCCTCTGCAAATCCCCCAAATCATTCCTATCTTCAGACAACGTCCACCAATCCGTCATCGATTGAATACTGAAAACGTAAACATTGCCTAACGGTATCCCGTTGCCGAAGCTATGATCTGTCTCT
>JBPPME010000014.1:0-11859 GCA_051305895.1 Saccharimonadales bacterium (SeqCode) | reverse complement strand
CTACGTAAATAATCTCGCCGGCCTTATCCTTATGAAAATATACACCAGGACTACGCGGCAAATCTTTCAGCTTCTTTTCGAGTTTCGTGTTCACTCTCTCCATTGTAGACGATTTGACTGCTAGCTAATAGAGACACCAAACAGGAGCCCTATGCAGTAGGTGATGATTGCCGAACCAAGCACGATGAGCGCCTGACGAATTGCTCCAAATGCCTTACCCTTGCCGCTCGACTGAGCGACGTAACCACCAACGAAGAGACCGGCAATCGCTGTGCAGATAATCGATGCAGCAACAGCCGGTGTATGATCAAGCTTCAAGAACCACGGTAATAATGGCACCAACGAGCCGACACTAAAAAGCAAGAATGATAGCACTGCCGAACGCCATGGCGAGCCGAGCTCCTCCGGATTGATACCAATCACCTCTGAGGCATATACAGTCGTAAATTTCGCTTCGTGTGTCGCCATGTCGGCTGCCGCTTGATGAGCAGTCTTCTCTTCCATGCCATGACTCACTAGTACATGCGCAAGATTGTGGATAAGTGAATCCTTTTCCTTTTTGTAAGATGTGCGCATATCACCTAGTATACCTTCGAACAGTTCTACTTGCGACCTCACTGATATCCATTCACCAGCGGCCATAGAGATTGCACCAGCGAGCAGCCCTGCCAATCCGGCAATTAGAACAGCACGGACACCACCGCCAGCTGCCGCCACGCCTACGACCAGGCATAGCGTACTTACAAGTCCATCATTGACACCGAGTACCGCTGCCCTTGCGCCGCCGCGCTGCACTAAAGTTGCCTTATCTCGTAATTCTTGTCCTTCTGCTGATAAAGTTATTTTTTGCATATTACTTAGTATACGCGATACCATACCATGGTGGTATACTAAAAAACTCAGTATAATAGTCATATCAGCAAGCTGACACTAGAATAAAAAGCGTCTCCTTTCTAATCGCGATATATAATAAAATGAGCTATCCGTGATCTTGTATCATCAATTTCATTACCGATTTGTTACATGGTGTACCTAAAACTGTCGGATGCCGGACGGTCTACCAACTACTTGCTCGTCAACGATCAGTAGGCTTATATCTGCCTGGAAATACCGATATTATCTATCGTATCAGCGAAACAATCGATATCGAGACACAGGCCGTTAACCTACATGTCTTCCCCGGTTCTGGTATCAATATTAAGTTCTCCCCCCTTAGTGGTCGCAACTTCGAATACTTCAATAAAGATTCAATCTTGTCCGGCGAGATTGCCGTGGCACATATCAAAGGCATAAATACTCAAGGCGTTGACACCAGTCTACAATACTACACAGCGAACAATTAAGAATATGAGTGCTTCTCAAATAATTCAGTGTCCGATAAGTATTTGCTACACCAAATCTAGCTGCGCACTTTCTAAATTACCATCCGACGTGCCAAGCCGTGGTCTTTGATGATCTCTTATAATATTATAATCGGCGAACTTGACTTGGCTCATCACTACTTATTACAAACCATACTACGATACACTTGGAAACATAAAGGTATCGTCGTTTCTGATTAGGGTGCCCCTACAGTCGACAGAGTTAGGGGGTCGGGGTCGGCCCCCACTTGGAGATACCTGATTATGCTAAGGAAAACACCAATGCCGTCATCGAAGGCGCCAAACATGATTCACTAAGAAGTCATAGTACTTAAATGTCCGCGTCAAGCACCTTGACGAAAATGTCCTCTTGCTAGATTCAGGCTGGAGCTGTTGCCCCTATTTTCGTTTCGTGTCTTGCTCTGCATTCTTCGGTGTGGAATAGTAAATCGGGATTTTGCTTACACTCTTCACAAATAAGCACCAGGTCATTGCACTCTGCTAGTGCGCAGTTTTCAAAATTGCTTGTCTTCCCGCAACAGTGCGTACACTCGCCTATCGTTTTCGTATGGTCGCTGAATTCGACAGTCATGCGGCCATCGAATACTCGCAAACTACCCTCCCATAAGCCATCGTCACCGTACGTCTCGCCATATTTTACGATGCCACCATCAATCTGATATACGTCTGTGAAGCCGCGCTTCTTCATCATGGCTGAGATAACTTCGCAGCGTACGCCACCCGTACAATAGGTGATGACTTTTTTGTCCTTGATGTCGTCGTATTTATCACTCTCCAACTCGTTGATAAAATCCCGTGAAGTATTTGTATTCGGGATGATTGCGTTTTTGAATTTGCCAATCTTCGCCTCGTGTTCATTGCGACCATCAAAAAAAACTACGTCATCACCATATTTTTCTATGAGTTCATGTACTTGCTTCGGCTTGAGAGGTTGTCCACCGCCAATCACACCATTTTCATCAACTTCGTACTCATTGTCGCTCGCGTGGAATCCTACCAATTCGCGACGGTGCTTCACACTCATGCGCGGAAAATCTTCTCGACCACCATCACTCCACTTGAAGATGATATCATTGAAACCGAGAAATTTTTTCGTTTCGTTTATGTATTTTTTGAGACTCTCCGTTTCACCGCCCACTGTGCCATTTAGTCCATGATGACTCACGAGTATACGCCCGCGCAGATCGAGACTGTCGGTCAGTGTTTTTTGCCATAATTTTACTGCTTCAGGGTCCTGAATTGGCGTGAACTTATAGTAAAGAAGTATCTTTTGCATTGCAGCATATTATATCATTTATCCACCTCTGTTACAATGAATCCATGTCACGTTCATATTTGCATGCTCAACACTTTCTACGCGACCCTCGTCTTGTCTCGGAGCTCATCGGCCATAGTAATGTTCGTAAAAACGATCTCGTATACGATTTGGGCGCCGGTAGTGGCGTAATCTCGAGCGTGCTCGCAAATCGCGTCAAGCACGTCGTAGCTGTCGAAATCGAGCCGCAAGCACTCAAAACGCTTCGCAATAACCTCGGCCACGTTGAAAACGTGACAATCATAGAAAAAGATATCTTAACACTCACCCCACCCTCCGAATCATACAAAATCTTCGCAAACATCCCGTTTCATATCAGCTCTGATGTCGTTCGTAAATTTACCAGCGCTACTCGCCCGCCAAAAGCAATCTATCTTATCGTCCAAAAGCAATTCGCCCGCAAACTTGTTCCTGGTGATAATCACTTCACAAGTGAGCTGGGCGCCGAAATCAGCCCGTATTTTACTGCTCGCGTCCGCAAACCACTTCGCCGCACAGATTTCACGCCACCACCTGCCGTCGACACAGTGCTACTCGAAATAAAACCGCGAGAAAAACTACTTATGCCGCTAGATCAAGCAATCGATTACAGAGAATTAGTCGCCAGGTGCTTTTCAGACCAAGTATATTTCACAAAACTCAAAAAGCCTTTTTCACCAGAACTCAGACCATCACAACTCACTCCAGAGCAGTGGGTTATGCTCTCTATCTCTTCTTTACAAACATAAACTCATAATTTATAGTGATAGATACTATGGTCTTGTGATATAAGTATGCAGATACTTTCACAAGACCCTCTACTCGCTCACGTTCAGACGTGCTGAACTTCTAGCGACACAAACATGATAAAACAAGGGAGAAGCAATATGGAAATACAATCCATAGATATCACGATGCAGCGAAAAATCATCAACCTTTTCGTACATACTGCAATGAAATATAAATTTCGTACTTGGTATGCATTGTTCGGTGCGGCTAGTACTGCCCTTATCGGTTCGTTCCTCGGACCCTATATCATTTCTATTCTTCTCGAATCAATGCAGAGTGGATCCCTGTCATTGTCTGATGCGACACCGCTCATCATCGCCTACGCTCTGACGCAAATCTGGAGCGAAATAGTAGGCTGGCGACTCAATCTTCTGGCAACCTGGACAATGGAAACTGCCGCTCAGCGCGACCTATATACAAGAATTTTCACGGCCCTCACTCAGCAAAGTCTATCGTTCCACGCAGATAGATTCGGTGGCGCACTAGTGTCACAAACGACTAAACTTATCGGTGCCTTCGAGCGCTTCTGGGACACAATGGTCTTCCAAGTAATGACAACTATCGCCAGTATCGTTGGGGCAATCGTTATCTTGTCTTTCGTATTCTGGCAGTATGCTGCCTTCCTTTTTGTGATCTCCATACTCTTTGCAATCAGTATTTTCTACGGATCACGCCGCATGATTAAGCGAAATACCGAAGAGGCGCAGGCAAGTACCGCGTCAAATGCCCACGTCGCCGATACGGTCGCTAATGTCGCTACAATCAAATCCTATAGTCGCGAGAACGACGAACTCAAACGGATGGACGAAAAAACTAAGCACTGGCGATCTAAAAGTCTGGCGACGATGCGAGAATTCCTAAAGGTTAGTTCGGTATACTCATCATATCTCGCTATCGTCAACACAGTCGCTATTGTCGCAGCCATCTGGGCATCTGAGCATAAAATCATTTCCATTGCTATCGTCTACTTAACTATTACCTATACATTTACCGTAGCACGACAGCTCTGGGAAATTAACAACATCATGCGCAACTACAACCGTATTATTGGTGATGCTTATGACATGACAGAAATCCTGAGTCTGACCCCGTCGATCGTCAACAAAAGTGACGACTTATTACAAATAAAACATGGTAAAATCACCTTCAGGAATGTGACATTCACTCACTCTAATGCTTCCGATGCCCTATTTAACCGATTTAATCTCACCATTACGTCCGGTGAACGATTAGGGCTCGTAGGACATTCCGGTAGCGGCAAGACGACGTTGACAAAACTTCTCCTTCGCTTTTCAGATATCGAACAAGGCGAAATCACCATTGACGGCATCGCAGTAGACAAAGTGTCGCAGGAGAGTCTCCGACGTCAGATTGCTTATGTGCCGCAAGAGCCTATACTCTTTCACCGCAGTTTGCGCGAAAACATAGCCTATGGCAAACCTGATGCCACTGATGATGAAATTCGCGAGGCGACAGAAAAAGCGAAAGCCCTTGATTTCATAGATAAGCTTCCCCATGGACTCGATACGCTTGTTGGTGAACGTGGCGTGAAACTTTCGGGTGGTCAACGTCAGCGTATCGCCATTGCCCGCGCCATCTTAAAGGATGCGCCGATTCTTGTACTCGACGAGGCGACGAGTGCGCTTGATTCCGAATCAGAAAAACTCATCCAGGAGGCGCTAGATAAGCTCATGAAAGATCGCACGTCAATCGTGATTGCCCACCGCTTGAGCACCATTGCCAAGCTTGACCGCATCATTGTATTGGAAAAGGGTGCGATAGCCGAGGAAGGAAATCATATGAAGTTACTTGAAAAGAATGGCGTCTATGCCAACCTTTGGAAGCATCAGAGTGGCAACTTCATGGAAGAATAATAAAAAAAGCGAGTGTAAAATCTACCCTTTTTATTGGAACTGCTAACGTTATTTATTAGCGTCAACGTTACTTTGCTTTGGCTCAGCCTGAAGCTTGCCGCCAGGCTTAGACTCTTCTGCTTGAGTTCCCTCGTTATTTTCGCTACCGTTCTCCGACTCAACCTGTGTGCCTTCATCCGCTTCGCCGGCAGTTGCCTCATTGGCAGCCTGTAATGCAGCTGGTTCCCAAACGCTCGCAACCATTAAGTCGGTGATGCTTGGTTTTTCTTCATCATCGTTATGGTGACCGTCGTCATGTCCAACGAATTCTACACCTTCAGATAATTTCGCTTCACCGAGAGTGACTTTTTCACCCGGTTCCTTAAGCCTCAGAATTGAAATCTCTACTGCATCTGGTAAGTCCATCGGGAGTGCCTTAATCTCAATCTTATCGAGTGCCTGGAGAACAATGAAGCCTGCCTTCTCTGCTTCAGATTCGCCCTCGCCGATTAAGTGGATTGGCACTTCAGCAATAACTGGATCGCTTGCCTTGACTGCATGGAATGATACGTGCAGCGCACGATGTTTTACTGGATCAAAATCAACATCCTTAATCATAGCAATCTTCCTCTTGCCACCAATCGTTAGATGAACTGGTGCGTGAACACCCGCTTGGACATATGCCTTCTGAAAGACATTCTCGGGTACTTGAACACTGATTGGATCAATACCTGCTCCATAGACTACCGCAGGTACAATTCCATCTCGGCGTAGTGCGGCAACCTTCTTGCCATACACTGTACGTTCTTCTAGTGTAAGTTCTACTTTATTTCCCATTTCTCTCCTCCTTCGGATACCTTTCCGGAAATTAGTTTATTTTTTTATTGTACCACGAGATGCCCATGTTATGATAAGAAGAGTGGAACCATTACTTCATTTCATCACAAGCTACGGATGGCTGGCCGTAATTATTGTCATCTTCGCGGAAAGCGGGCTTATGGTCGGTTTTTTCCTACCAGGAGATAGCTTGCTCTTCATCGCTGGTACGCTTGTCAATCAAGGACTTTTCGATATCAATATCTTCCCCTTCATACTACTCTTATGGATCGCTGCAATCGTCGGTAATAGTACAGGGTATTACATCGGCCAGCGGTTCGGGCGAAAATTATTCCGTCGTCCAAACAGTCGCTTTTTCCGTCAGGAATTTTTACAACAAACTGAAGAATTTTATGAAAAATATGGTTCAAAAACCATCATCATCGCCATGTTCGTTCCAATTGTCCGCGCCTTTGCGCCAGTTGTCGTTGGTATCGGCAAAATGTCGTACCGCCGCTTCGTCCTATTTAATATCGCTGGTGCTCTTGTTTGGGTATCGTCATTCACTCTGCTTGGCTACGCTGCTGGAGACCTTATCCAACAACTAGGCATCAACATCGAAGTCGCAGCACTGGTAATTATTTTCTTATCGCTCCTTCCTGGTATCATACACATACTTAGCAAGCCTGATAATCGCACGAAAATCAAACACCATGTCAAACATCACGCTGCACGGATAGCTCATCGCTTAAAGTAATCCACACTACCCTTGTAAAATACTACTTAAACTTCCATACTAGAGACATGTCAGATAGGGCAAAGAAACAGCTTGGCGTGCACCTCTCAGGTAGCACGGCGGAATTTCGCGTCTGGGCACCATTTGCCAATAGCGTCGCGCTCATCGGTACGTTTAGCGAGTGGGAAGAGATTGCCATGCAATCAACTAATGAAGGCATATGGTCTGTAACTGTTGAGAATGTCGAGCCGGGGCAATCATACAAATATCGCATCGCTAACGGTGGCAACGTTTTCGACCGTATCGATCCACGTGCGCATCAGTTATCCGAATCCGAAAATGGCGCGTCGATTATCATTGATCCAAACTCTTACGAATGGCGGGCTGATGTTTTCACAGTACCACCAAAAAACGAACAAATCATCTACGAACTTCATGTCGGTACTTTTCATCGACCCGATGCGGCTACGCAAGGTACATTCGATAGCGCCATCGAAAAACTTGACTACCTTAAAGAATTAGGCATTAATATGGTTGAACTGATGCCGATTACCAGTATGGCGACTGGTCATGGCTGGGGGTATGCACCGAATCACTTATACTCTGTCGAGAGTAGTTATGGTGGACGTCACGGATTACTACGATTCGTTGATGAATGCCATCAACGCGGTCTCGGCGTTATCCTTGATGTCGTTTATAACCACTTTTCAACCCAAACTAACCTTTGGCAATTCGATGGCTGGAACGAAAAGGGACGCGGCGGAATCTACTTCTACAACGACGAACGAGGATATACACCGTGGGGTGGTCGCCCTGATTACGGTCGGCAGGAAGTGCGTGACTTTATCCTTGATAACGTCACAATGTGGCTCAATGACTACCGTATAGATGGACTACGCATTGATTCAACCATCTACATGCGCAATACTAATGGCTGGAACGACGATCCAGAACACGATATCCCTGATGCATGGAAACTACTTGGTGATATTGTTGAGCGTGCCCATTCCGTTAAGCCACAATCGCTTATAATTGCTGAAGATTTCGCCATCAATGAGTACATCACCAAGCCGATAAGTGGTGGCGGACTCGCTTTCGATGCACAGTGGGAACTTGGCTTTCCACACGCGATCCGTAGCGGGCTCGGTTTGAACTACGGAGCCGAGCCAAGTATTCTGAGTGTCAATCAGCAGCTCAAGCGTACGTACAACGACGATCCCTTTCAGCGCGTAATTTTTAGCGATTCGCACGACACTGCCGCCAATGGCTCGGTTCGACTCAACGAAGCGGCTGGTTATGGTCATGCGGAGAATGTCTATGCGCGCGAGCAAACAATTCTGGCAAGCGCCCTGACACTTACTACACCTGGTATTCCAATGTTCCTCCAAGGTCAGGAATTTATGCAGGAAGGCGCATTTAATGACTGGCAGATGCTAGAATGGGCGAAAACCGACAAGTTCCGTGGCATCGTCAAGGCACATCAACATCTTACTGCTCTCAGACAAAATACCTATGAAAATACGGCGGGCCTATTTGGCTCATCTGTATCAGTCTTCCATTACGACGAAACCCGTCGTATCATCGCCTATCATCGTTGGAAAAATGGTGGCATTCATGACGATACGATCATCATCATGAATTTCAACGGTATTAAATCAAATGATACACATACGTTGACGTTGCCTATTGCCGGTACCTGGCAGGTACGGTTCAATAGTAGCTGGAAAGGCTACAGCCCGGAATTTCATGAAGTTGAAGTTTCAACAGTCGTAACTGACGAAAACGGCGCAATAAACATACAGCTAGCGCCTTATGGTGTTTTGATTTTATCGCAAGATTAGAGCAGCGACTTGAGGTAGTCGCCAGTAAACGACACTTTTTCTTTGACAATATCTTCAGGTGTACCGGCAGCGACGACTGCACCACCGCCCTGCCCACCTTCCGGACCCATATCAATGATGTGGTCTGCCGACTTGATGACATCGAGGTTGTGCTCGATAATAATCATGCTGTTGCCACCTTCGACAAGCTGTTGCAAGATTGACAGAAGCTTCTTGACATCAGCCGAGTGAAGTCCAGTCGTTGGCTCATCGAGGATGTAGAGTGTCTTGCCGGTCGCTCGGCGAGATAGTTCACTTGCCAATTTAATGCGCTGCGCCTCGCCGCCAGAGAAAGTCGTCGCTGGCTGACCGAGACGAATATAGCCGAGGCCCACTTCGACAAGAGTATCGAGTTTACGGGCAATCATTGGTACATTTTCAAAAAACTTTGCGGCTTGCTCGACCGTCATATCAAGCACGTCACTAATTGTCGCATCTTTGTATTTGATCTCTAGAGCCTCACGATTGTAGCGCTTACCTTTACATACATCACACGTTACATAGACATCAGGTAAGAAATGCATCTCGATTTTGATCATTCCGTCGCCCTGACAGTTTTCACAGCGGCCACCCTTAACGTTGAAACTGAAACGACCAGCTTTGTAGCCACGAATATTAGCTTCGGGCGTACCAGCAAACAATTCACGAATCGGTGTAAATACACCAGTGTACGTTGCCGGGTTGGAGCGCGGCGTGCGACCTATAGCCGACTGATCGATAACAATCACCTTATCCAGGTGATTGATACCTTCGATGTTCTCATGCTTACCAGGTACGGTCTGCGCACGGTGCAGACGAGCAGAGAGCTCTTTTGCGAGGATGTCGTTAACGAGCGTCGACTTACCAGAGCCGGACACACCACTCACTACTGTCATAACACCAAGCGGAAATGCGACATCGATATTCTTCAGGTTGTTTTCACGGGCTCCACGGATAACAAGCTGAAAATCCGCATCAAGCTGACGGCGTTTCTTCGGTACTGGGATCTTCTCTTTACCGGATAGATAGCGCCCTGTGATACTTTCGTCATTTTTGGCCACTTCTGCTGGGGTACCGGCGGCAACTACGTGGCCACCATGGATACCGGCACCCGGACCGATGTCAAGTAGATAGTCCGCTTCTCGAATAGTGTCTTCATCGTGCTCTACAACAAGCACGGTATTACCGAGATCGCGCAAACGCTTGAGCGTAGCGATTAGTCGGTCATTATCACGCTGATGAAGCCCGATTGACGGCTCATCGAGCACATAGAGTACACCCTGAAGCCCAGAGCCAATCTGCGTCGCCAGACGGATACGCTGCGCCTCGCCACCAGAAAGTGTATTTGCCGCACGCGAAAGCTCTAGGTAATTTAATCCGACGTTGCTCATGAATCCCAGACGGTCACGGATTTCCTTAAAAATCTGACGGGCGATGAATTCCTCTTGTTCGGTCAACTTTAATTTATTGCTAAACAGATCGAGCGCATCATCAACACCGAGATCACAAATATCCATAATGTTCAGCTCGTGTACCGTCACTGCCAGTACAACCGGCTTCAGGCGTGCACCATTGCATGTGTGACATTTGCGCTCACGCATGAAGCGTTCGATGTCTTTGCGCATGAATTCACTGTCGGTTTCTTTGTGTCGACGCTCAAGATTTGGAATGACGCCCTCGTAAGTCGACTCGTAAGTTCGACCGCCGCCGATATCAATCGTATATTTCTGACTGCCTGTGCCGTAGAGGACTTTTTCTAAATCCTCAGGACGAAGCTCTCCAACCGGTGCCGACAGCCTGAAGCCGTGAGCATCAGCAACTTTCGCAAGCCGTTTCATATACCAGGCATCGCTGTTGACGCGGTTATATGGACGGATGGCACCCTCCGAAATCGTCAAGCGCGGATTGAATACCAGATCAGGGTCGACTTCCAACCGACTACCTAAACCTGTACACACGGGACAAGCGCCTTCTGGTGCGTTGAAGCTAAATAGACGTGGCTCGAGCTCCGGAATTTCCTCATTCGGATGGTCGACACAGGCATAGCGTTGAGAATAAGTGATTAATTCATTAGTATCAACATTGAGCAGCTCTACGACACCATCAGCTTGCTCGAGTGCTTGCTCGACCGACTGCGTGACGCGACTAATGAGGTCAGGCCGCATCGCGATGCGATCGACGACAATTTCGATCGTGTGTTTGTAATTCTTATCGAGATCTGGGAACTCATCAAGCGCGTAAACCACTCCGTCGACTCGAGCGCGAGCGAATCCACTGCGGCTATATTGTTCTGGGATATGAGCGAACTCGCCCTTCTTGCTCTTGACGATTGATGCCAAAATCAATAGCTTCGTGCCAGTCTCGATTTTCATGATCTCATCAATGATAGCCTGCGGCGTACGACGCGACACTTCCTTGCCGCAGATCGAACAGTGCGGTACACCGATGCGTGCGAAAAGCAGACGCATGTAATCATAAATCTCTGTGACGGTTGCAACAGTCGAGCGTGGGTTGCGGCTGGTTGATTTTTGATCAATGGAGATGGCTGGAGACAGTCCATCGATCTGATCGACGTCTGGCTTCTCCATGAGACCAAGAAATTGCCGAGCATAACTACTGAGACTCTCAACATAGCGACGCTGACCTTCGGCGTAGATAGTATCGAACGCTAATGACGACTTGCCCGATCCGGACAAGCCAGTGATGACAACTAATTTGTCACGCGGAATCTCAACTGATATATTTTTCAGATTGTGCTCGCGTGCACCGACTACTCGTAAAACCTCAGACATTGCAAGCTATTATACTCTTTTTTACCTCTTTATTCCAGACCACTGTTTGGCTCTTACCGCTTATGATTGCATAGCATCATTTTGAATGCTATAGTGAATGAAATTTTGGGAGTACAAAGATGAAAAAAACAACCGCTACAGCCTGCACGATCATCTCATTTATTATTATACTTTTGTCGTTTCATATCGACGAAACAATACTACGCTTCTTGATTACTGGTCAAATTCCTGGTACGACGTACGCCCTGCCGGCGCTTGGTATGATGGTACTTTACGGCGTAGGGTTTTTGACCATCACCACCAAGCTCTACCAAACATTCGTCAACAAGTTACTCAAA
>JBPPME010000089.1:0-4554 GCA_051305895.1 Saccharimonadales bacterium (SeqCode) | reverse complement strand
TTTGATAAAACGTATCAACTCTTAATAACCAACTCTTGAAAGGAGTGTGTTATGAAAAAACTGATTAACCTGGTTCGCCAGGCACCAAAACGAGCTGCGGGAATCTTGATGGTCCTTGCCGCAGTCCTTGTCCCTGCCGCTTTACTGGCATGGGGACCAGACCGTCCAACATTTACGTATGGGCATCCTGCTCCATACGTAACGTTCAACTCTATCACCGACAACCCTAAGGTTGGTGATGAGCGCAATTTCGTTCGCATCCGTGAAGCTGCGAGTGGCGCAACGTTTGGTGATGATATTACACTCACCACGGGTAAAACCTATGAAGTTATGGTGTTTTACCACAACAACGCTGCAAGTAACCTAAACGAAAATGGTACCGGTATTGCCAAAGATGTCACTGCTCGTGTCCAGATGCCTGGCCGCCTTGACGCAGGTGACACCGCTACTATCACAGGTTTTGTAAATAGTTCAAATGCTAACCCTGGCACCGTATGGGATAGCGCTCGTGCAACAACCGTAAACGCAGTTGCACTGCGCTATGTACCAAACTCTGCTAAGATCGCAAGTAGCAATGGTGCCGTTAGTGGCGCTTCTCTTTCGAGCGACCTACTGACCACTGGTGTAAAGCTTGGCTACGACAGCCTTAACGGTACTCTGCCTGGTTGTAACGAATATTCCGGCTACATTACGTACCAGTTCGTCGTTGACCAGCCAAATTTCAGCGTTAACAAGCAAGTCAGCGTTGACGGGGGTAAAACATGGGTTGAGTCTGCAAAGACCACTCCTGGTGCTACCGTACAGTACAAGTTGAGCTACCAGAACACTGGTACGGTTCAACAAGACAACGTCATCCTGAAAGATACACTGCCAACTGGCGTAAGTTACATTCCTGGTTCAAGCCAGATCGCTAACTCGAAGACTGGTGGCCAATACCAATCGACTGTTGATGGTGTTACTTCAGCAGGTGGCTACAAGCTCGGCTCATACGCGCCGAAGGGTAACGCCTACCTTAAGTTCAGCGCTAAAGTTGCTGACAACAAAGACCTTCCCAAATGTGGCGACAACACTCTTTCGAATAAAGTTGTTACGTACACCGAAAATGGTAGCAAAAGCGACACTGCTGACATTACCGTCAGGAAAGACCTTAACGATTGTACAGAAGTTGTAACTCCTGAGGTTCCAACTGAACTTCCTACTACTGGTCCTACAGAGACAATATTGTCTGTATTCGGAGTCGGTGGTTTAATCGCGGGTGCTAGCTACTACTTAGCCAGTCGCCGTTCGATCCTGGGCCGCTAATAAAAGAGACTGACCGCTCTCCTCATATGCAGGCGTCAGCCTTAATCGAAATACCCCTCGTTTTATTACAAGGGGTATTTTTGATACACTGAACACATGAGTAAGCAGAAGAAAAAACGTAACAAGGTGTACACCGGTGTAGGCGCGAAAGTCACACAATCGACCGTTGTTCGCGTCGAAGCGGTAAAACGCAATAAGACCAGTCAGTGGTGGCATGATCGGAAGAAATTCGTTCGACCAGTTGCAACCATTGTCGGCGTCATCGCTCTCGTAATCATCCTCCTGAGTGGTCTGTTGCAATTACTTGTCAGCTAATGGTAGCCTAAAACCGAAGGCACTACCACCTCCTGTAAGTGGTTCATACAACACGCTACCACCATGGGCCATAACAACCTTCTTTGCCAGGTAAAGTCCCACACCAGTACCGTCTGGTCGGTGGACACGCGCGTTGGAGGCACGGTAAAACTTCGTGAAGAGCTGATCTCGCTCGCTCTCAGGTACACCAATACCAGTGTCATTTACCCGAAAGGTAAGCACACCATCATTCTTTTTGAGTTCTATTGATACAATCGTCCCCTCTTTCGAATAATAGAGGGCGTTATCAATAAAGTTCATTACTACCTGGCGCATCTTAGTCTCATCAAGCGCTAGCTCAAGCGTGTCAATATTTATATCAGTCTCTAGGGTGATATTTCGGTTGTCCGCCGTCGACTGCAAAGTGCGCACTTCTTCATTAACCAGCTTAACGATATCATACAATACCTGTTCAATGGCAAATTTTCCCGTTTGTAGGCGGGATACATTCAGAAAATCATGAATCAGGCGCACCATCCGCTCGCTACTATCAAACGCTTCTGCAAGCACCTTGCGCTGATTTATAGAAATCTTCCCCATATCCCCTTCAAGCACCATACTCAGGTACCCCTTGATGCTAGTCAATGGTGTACGCAATTGGTGTGATGCCATCGATAGGAACTCATCCTTCGTCACATCAAGCCGACGGAGATGGGCATTGGAGGCCTTTAGTTCTTCTGTCGCCATCTTAATTCGCTGCTCAAGATTTTCATTAATATCTTTCACTGCTTGTACCGACAGGGCATTTTGCATAGCGATAATAAGCTCATCCGATACGGTCGAGAGTACTCTGATATCACGGCTCGTATACTTGCCAGCAAGGTTATCCCCTAGTACTAGATATCCAAGTACACTACCATGTTTCATAAGTGGCATAAGTATAGCGATTTTGTGGCTTACCAGTAACCGCCGTATACTATTATTGTCTTCCAATAGTTCAGTGACAATAATCCTATCGCCCTCATTATTCATGTATTTCGTCAATGTCTTTTCGTCTTCCAACGGCAATAGGCTATGCCCTCGCGTGCCTGCAGAGATATGGTGGATGTGATTATATAGAACGTAGAAGAATGCCTGCTCTGCCTTGAGAGTTTCACCTATTTCCTGGGCTGCCTTTTGGAGCAGACTGCGCAGGTCAGTGGTCGACGTTAACACTTCGCTAAGACGGGCATAGAATTCATCAGAATTATAACGATCTTTGTAAAATATACTGTCAGTGGCTTTGTCAAAGAAGCTTTTTATTGGTTGGAATATGAATGCCAGCAAAAGGGCGAGGAAGATGTTGATAGGACTCAGGCTGACCGTCGAGCTCACCTCGCCCTTGAATAGTGTGATTGATACCACATAGGCAAGGAGGTAGTAGATCATTGAAAGAGTCAGGAGAGCAAGTGCATAGGCAACACTTCTGATAATGGCAATCTTGATGTCAAAAAGTCGGTGCTTAATCATGGCATAAGCGATGATTGACACCATGCCAAAGAAAGAGGTTGGCAAAAAGTATTGAACAAGAGATGCGTCAAACTTGAATACATAGTTAACAAGAACGTTTACAAGTAGTGGTAATAGTAGCCCTAGCACCAAGAGCAGTATTCCACTCCTCTGCTGCTTAACCTTGCGCGCCTTGAGGATTAAAACGACCAGTGAGAAAAGGGTGTATAAAACTACATACGAAGCCTGAACCTCATACAAGAAGCCCGTCGTGATAGTCTGCCGGATCCCATCATTATGTACGAAGCTCACAATGTCAGGCGATGTCGAAAGAAGCGTTAATAATACTGATGGCAAAAAGATGAGAGACGCTGTAGGATAGCTAAGCTTGAATGTCGCAGGCCGATACAGTATGGTAAAAATTAACAAAAGTGGTACTACCAGATTAGAAAATACGATGGAGATTCTTAGTATTGCTAATGCGTGATTGTCAGGGACAATCAGACTCAACATTTGAGTACCCAACCACAGTACGATCGCGATCAATGTAAGATAAAAAAGCGTATAGACTGCAAATGATTGCTTGCGACGCAAGAAAATTAAAATCGTGATAATAAAGATGCCTATAAGTGCCGGAATGTATGCTAAAAAGATTATGCTCATCAATATACTCTCACCCATCATAAAACATTTATGCTAAAAAAGCTTCAGATCCATGGTATAATCGCCCCTAATGACAAAAGTAGATATTAGCTTTGAAACTCCTGAGAAAAAGCATGCTGAGATACTGCAAGGCTTAAATACAGACTTCCAACCATATGCGGATACTGCTTATGGCACCTTCTTGACCTGGTGGGACCTTTATAATGATCTCGCCTTCGCAGAGCTCAACGGAAATATTATAATTCAATCTTCCTACCCAACCTTGGGAAAGAAGTTGACTCATACAATCGTAGGTGGACACGAAATCGACTCAACGGTCAATCAATTATTTGATTATCAGAGGGAGCACGGTCTGGAGACGATCATACACTCGGTCCCTGAATACCAATTGCCTTTTTTAAAAGACCGTAGCGATCTCGTAATAACTCACAACCCAGATATCTCGGAATACGTGTTATCCGCACACCAACACGCGAATCTCGATACGAATGATTTTCTAAAGATTCGCCACAAGGTCAGTCATTTCGTGAATGCTTACGGGAGAGAAAACATATGTTCCGAGGAAGTTAATCTCAGTAACCCTGAAACAAGACAGCTCTTGCTAGATTCTCTGGCTAGCTGGGGAGGTTCATTTAAAAATGACAAGGACCGACTTGAAGAATTAATAATTACCAAAAGCCTCAACCTTCATGCCCAAATTGATCTACGTTGTTTTGTAATTTTCGTAAAAGACCGTCTAGTTGGTTTTGCCCTTTACAAGATTCTGCCACGGGGCTACGTAAACTTAAATCACTTAAAAGTCTGCTA
>JBPPME010000077.1:0-2485 GCA_051305895.1 Saccharimonadales bacterium (SeqCode) | reverse complement strand
CAACCCCTATCTGCTAGGCAATACTCGTACTGGATTACCGGTACACGTGGCATTTCCTACGGATAGTACCGTGCCGAAAGCTTATCGTGGTAGTGCCGAAACGGGTTTGGAACGATTAATATTTGGTCATCCACTCAGACTCGGTGAGAATATTCAAGCTGGCGTGTCACAGAATTCACAAGCATATGTGAGTGACTTGCGGCTTATCTTCCGCCGGAACGCTAGTTTACGCTTTCCTCGACAAATACAAAAGAATGAAGTAGAATAACCCCATGGTTTACCAACTAATCCATCTTTTACATCTATCGCCGGAGCGAATCGGTTAGTTTGCATAGTCCCTAAACACTTCAAAACGCCGAACATCGCTTCGGCGTTTTTACTTGTATTTTGATTTTGGAGGTAGCTATGAAAGAACAATTAATTATTGATAAAACAAACAACTATGAGCTTGATAGAGCTGGACAACAACTTGCATGTACGTATCGAAATGCGTTTGCTGGTACATCGTGGAACGAGAGAAGCAAATGTGTCGAAGGATTTTCTGGCGAGAAGCCGGGAACAGCCTGTGATGTTTGTAGTAACTCGCGAACTGAAGCATATGATATAGACGAACTCCGTGGAGTCTGGAGTCAGGTAATTGAGTGTGAAAATGGTCTAATTCTGGTAACGCTCAATAACGACTATCCTGTCTGTGCAACAATTGCACAACCAACAAATAACCAAGAGCTATATGAGCGAAAAATATACCGATGTACCGCCGATGCGATATTGACTACGCGATGTAGGAGCGAGCACTACTGCTCACCTTGGAACCGAAACGGCAGGAGCTGATGTGGTATAGAATGCGCGCAAGGTCAGCGATGTACCTAATCGACGCACGCTACTTGTACTTGAGGGAGGATTGGCATGAAACTGTTCGTTATTGACGATCCAGCTTACCCGATATTTATCGGCTCGAAACTGACCGACTATTACGCCACATTACTGACTAAACTGGATGAAACAGTGTAACGTTTATCCTTGCATTTAACAGAGAAAGATGAGACTATTATGACAATGAGTACACTATCTTCGCAGCCGTATAAAGGCACGCGTGATTTTTATCCTGAAGACAAACGGATTCAGAACTATATTTTTAACACTTGGAAAAAAACCGTCCATAAGTTCGGCTACGAAGAGTATGGTGCGCCGATGCTTGAACCGCTTGAGGTCTATACCGCCAAAAGCGGCCAAGAGCTTGCTGGTGAACAGACATATGCATTCACTGACCGTGGTGATCGTACAGTAGCAATTCGCCCAGAGATGACGCCGAGCATCAGCCGTATGGTTGCTGCTCGTCGTCAAGAATTAGCCTATCCAGCGAGACTTTTCAGTATCGCGAATTTTATGCGCTACGAACGTCCGCAGCGTGGTCGCGAGCGTGAGTTCTGGCAGCTTAACGCTGACATATTTGGTTCAGAAGGTGCACAGGCTGAAGCAGAAATAATTACTATCGGTACACAGCTGCTGAAAAATTTTGGTGCTACGAATGACATGTATGTGGTCAAGGTAAACAATCGTGAGGTCATTAATATCCTCATGCGTGAATATTTTGGGCTTGATGCAGTGCAGTCGCAGCTTATGATTAAGCTATTCGACCGCCGCAATAAGATTACGAGTGAGAGCTTCCGTGATCAGGCGATTGATATTTTTGGTGATGACAAGGCGCCCGAAGGACTCAAGAAAATCTCTGCACTCCTGATGGATAAGTCGATTGAGCAACTTCCCGCTGAGATTACGGATAGTCCACCATTTGAACGAGTAAAAGAACTTTTCGCGCTATTGACTACTGCAGGTGTAACAAATATCGAATTCGATGTCACATTGATGCGCGGCTTTGACTATTACACTGGTACGGTGTTTGAATTTTTTGATCTCGATCCAGAAAATAATCGCTCACTCTTTGGAGGTGGTCGCTACGATGGTCTCGTAGGTCTCTTTGGAGCAGAACCAATCAGCGCGGTTGGCTTTGCTCCTGGTTATACGACAACTGAGTTGTTCCTACGCTCACACAACCTTTTGCCGGAGCTTTCGACAGTGACTGAAGCCTACCTCATCGTACTTGGTGAAGTTAGTCAAATAGGTGCGAATGCTCTCGCTCGGACACTTCGAGAAGAAGGTGTTAACGCTGAAGTAGACATTACTGGTCGCAAGCTTGATAAGCAACTCAAGACTGCAGTGAAAAAAGGTGTGCCGTACATGATCTTTGTCGGTGAAACCGAGCTCAAAGAAGGACTCTACAACTTCAAAGATACTATAACCTCTGATGAAGAAAAGCTCAGTGTTGAACGCATCATAACGAAAATTAAAGATCGTCGCCGTAAAAAAGCGGCCACCGATGACATCGATACCATTCTTGACGAGTGACATTTTCGGTTGCCACACTTAGCCCACCTCTGATATACTTAGTCGAGTATGAAAAGAACTGTTGATTATATCTCGGACA
>JBPPME010000031.1:0-2131 GCA_051305895.1 Saccharimonadales bacterium (SeqCode) | reverse complement strand
ATAAGAGACAGCAATAGTCACATGTCAAAAAAGAAACTGAGCTCCAAAAGGCCATCCGTCGTCGTAAATCGACGAGCTCGATTTGATTATGCCCTCAAAGAGGAGATTGTTGCTGGCTTGGCACTAACCGGACATGAAGTCCGTGCTGCACGTGATAGTCACGTGCAGCTCAAAGGCTCCTTCGTCAGTCTCAGAAACAACGAACTATGGCTCAATAACGCTAACTTTAGCCTCAAACTTAATGAAAAAGGCAATCCCGGTGCGCGCACCGTCGACACTAGCCCACGTAAACTACTCGTTAGTCGTAAACAGATCGATGCCTTCACTGCCCAAAAGCAGCAGGGCATGACCATTGTGCCGACTAAACTCATCACTGGCGGACGATTCATCAAACTCGTTATTGCTCTTGGCAAGGGTAAGAAAAACTATGACAAACGCGAAACAATAAAGCGTCGCAATCAAGACCGTGATACTCAACGTTTTCTAAAACAATTCTAATTTTTATGAATCGCTGCAAGCACTAACTCAATCACCGGCTTAGTCATTTGCGCGACGTTTGACCTGGAAGTATCAATAAGTACTTGACGTGCCGCAAGGACATCTATCATAAGATCCCCAGGAATGCCATCCTGTACGCGTGTCAGATCAATGCGTACCGCATTGCCTGGGTCGATCAATGGATATACAGCACGATTGCGATCGCTTTCGTTACGTTTGGTAACTTCTTCTGCTGCAATGCGTAAGGATTCACGTTCCTTCTCGACGAGCTCAACCTCAGGAGTCATGATACCCGTCATACGGCGCGCCGCAACTACCGCCCATGTACGAAAATGAAGTCCGAGCGCTAACGTTACTGGGAGAGTCTGCTCGAAGTGTTCCGCCTTCTGACTCATAGCACGTCCATCGATGACGAGTACTTCCACGCCATCACGAATTGCTTTTTCTACCTGTGCAGTAAGTAGGTCAATAGCAAGCTGCTGTGACACTGCTTGAGCACCCACCATACTGCTGGCGGTACCAATTTCCTGCGTATACAGAACTGCATCACGCTCAGCGTCAGATACACCATGGAGATCATCAAGGAGTGATAACATACGGGGCAGCGTATCTTTAGCAGCAAGGAATTGCTGCAATGAAGTACCATCTTCAGTATCTACACCACTACGTATAGCGCAAACTGCGAGAGCACGGAATTTTTGCCCCTGATCAACAACACGTACCTTGTGACCCGCCAGTGATAATACTTCGACAATCGCACGGGTAGCGGTACCTTTACCGCTGCGGGCTTCACCTTCAACGGTAATCAGTTTCATCTGCGTCGTTTCTACTGCGTCTACCATTCTATGAATCCAGTATAGAAGGTACTCGGAATATGAACAAGCGCTATGTACATCCCTGAGATAGAGAGCACACGAACGACCGATGACCTATCCGCTAACAATGACGGGGCTCACGACGAGGCGTCAGCTTGTGATGACGCTTTAAATCACCATCTTCGATGCACTGGAAGACGGTTGTCAGCGGGGTAGCCAGCTAATTTACAGGAGGCAAGCCTACCGGTGAGACCTTATACTCCAAGGATTTAGATCTTGTTCTGTACAGACAATGGTAGACTTTACGGCTCGTGTTATTCTTAAGATACAAATTATAATTGGATATATGATTGAGCTAACTGGAATTAATTACTCGTCCGTACTCGTTGTTTGGCTCTTGTATATATCTTTAGGTGCATGGTGGTATTCACCAGCAGGTTTTTCCAAGAAGTGGACGAAATATGCGGGAATTAATATCATGAAGACTCCTACCCAACAGGCGAATAGGATTATATTGTTTGTTGCCCTATCTGCACTTGTACAAGCCTTCAGTTTGGCAATCATTCTTAACTCAATTGAGGTTACATCACTAGTTGATGGAATTGTCGCAGAGTTAGTAATCTGGCTTGGGTTTACTGCAGCCACCACTGTTGGTATGACACTTTATAGTCAACAAAGTTGGAAGTTCTTATGGCTAAATAGTAGTTATTTTTTAATTATTATGGCTATTGAATCGGCCATTCTTTCACTTTGGAGGTAAAATGGCACACTATTTCTACATACCGGGTCTCGGTGAACGGTTTAATATTCTTCGTCGG
>JBPPME010000054.1:0-4724 GCA_051305895.1 Saccharimonadales bacterium (SeqCode) | reverse complement strand
GAGTCGGAGTTGGAGTCGGTTCTGGAGCTGGAGTTGGAGTCGGTTATGGAGCAGGAGTTGGAGTCGGGCTCGTGACAACGCCAGCAGCACCCAGCGTAAGGTTATCGAAATCGGCCGAGCCGCCGTTTGAGCCAAAGCCGATGCGCATGGATGCGGGACTAACACCTTCAGTTTTCGCGAGGTACGTTTTGTCACGATAAACTTTTATCTCTGAGTTGTCTTTACGGATCTCAAAATCATACTGCTTATCAGTTTCGATAGTAATCGGTAGAGCTATAAGCTGTGTCTGATTACCGTTCTGAATCTTAAATATGCCGTTCCTACCATCACCCTTCTCCGCGCTAAAATTGACGTAATAGTAATTCGCCTCGTCTACGTAATCGAAGATGAGCGAAAAATCATGCGACGGTGAGGATGACAACACCTTGGCAGTTACTTCTAGGCGCCATTCGCCAGCTGTCACTGAAGTTTTATGTAGTGATGCATTCACATTACTAACCGAAGACGAGCTAGCTTGTGACGAACTCATCAAACGATAAACCCCGTCAACGATCTGCCACATGCCAGCACCCGTCGTATCGAAGTCATCAGCATCGGCTGAGGATGTAAATGATTCGTCAATAACCAACGGCAAACTTCTCGCATACGTGTTATATAGAAATGTGAGAGTAATAAAAATGACGATCGCAATTGCCGCCCCTGTGAGTATACTAGTTCTCTTTGAAATATTTAGTCTATCAAGTGACGATCGTAATTGCATTGTCTCTCCTGCCTTTTATGTACTTTTTTAGTTTACACCACAACTTAATAAACACAAGGGCTATGGGTTATACTCCCTCCCTATCAACCTCACCTTCATCGCTATCAGCCTGATAAACACCACATGAAGGTGAAGTGCGGCTAGTAATATGCCAAACCCGTACACGCCGATATACAGCGCTGATTCACTCGAGGGTAGACTGTCGATTCCAGTATTTACTGCCAGCGTACAAAACGGCCAGATGACTTTTAGTGTAACGAACCAGTAGAAAAGCCAGGACAAGAGCAACACGGAGCGGATCATGACTCTTATTAAAATATCCCTGACACCCGCACTGTTTAGGCGAGGGTCAGCCGATACAACAAGCAGCGTGTTCGAGATGTCATAAATAAGCCGATTAAGGATTCTGGTAAGGAGATATATACTCGCGCCGATCGTAAGAGCTACGAGACTGACGAACACGACATAGCTCCATGAAGACTGTAAAGCCTGTTTATAAAACTCGAGAATATTAGTGTTGGAAGACTCGATTAGAGCCAGTATGCCATCTTCACCGTTTATAAGTCCGCGCCGTCTCGTTACCTGGCAAAAAAATTACAATCCTCTCACTAATAAGGAGTAGGGCTATTAGCGTTACGGCTACCGAGCTTACCGGTGATGGTAAAAATACACGTAAGGTTCTAAACCGATGAGGATGATATGACCTGAGGCTATAATCTAGCATATATGTCTATCTTATCAATAACTGTCGGTAATAATAGCAATATTAACTGTTACTCACATAGACTACCGATCGGTAGCCTATGTGAGTAACGTAGCGCGTGCTAAGAAATGCTTTCAACCAGCAGCCTTAACTCCGAGCGAAATGTACAAATGCACGGTTCGCTTCTTCCATTTTGTGGGTGTCTTCTTTTTTTCGTACGACACGCATTCTTGGAGCGCGTGCTGCCCTGTGAAGCCATAACGCTGTCGAAAAACTGCTTATCTCAGACAGATTAGCGAGCTGCCCGCGGACGATTTTTGCCATATAGCAGGGGAGAGTTTTCAGATGGATGCAGGGTATGCATACCAACAACGCGAATATGAGGGTATCTCCCTCGAAGATGTGTTCTTAGCTTTTTTGTATCCCAAACTCACAACTGGTATCTTGATTCGGAATTTATAGAGGTGGAGAGAAAGAAAGTTTCTCATGCAACACTAGCTTGTAGAGACCGGCGAGGTACCAGAGCTCGAAGACCACCTGGATTCTTATCAAGCTGAACCAGCCGCAGCATTTACTGAAGGTTATTTAATCGCTACGGACATAGAGTTTTGAGCCTCTCATAATAAGATAAAGCTTTGCCTAAGCTTTATCTTATTTGAAAAGAAAATACCCACCGTACAGGATATTAATTATTCTCATGCAATGAAAAACGCCTTATCAGGCGTCACGGCGGAAGAAGGTGAGGTAAGCATTTCCATAACTACGATTGTCCACCACAACAATTCCGGTTCGAGAAGGTACCTCACCTTTTCCTGGATGCGATAATATCATAAGCCCGTTAGGTTTGAGAAGTCCCATTAATTCTGAAACTGTGGAAAACTGTAGATCATTAAAGGGTGGATCAGCAAAAATTAAATCAAAATTTTGTTTACTTGCAGTTGCAGCCCAGTTCTGAACCGTCGTGCGAATAAGTTTCGTTCTTGGCTCTAATTTGAGCATCGTGAGGTTCTTGGCGATGATACTGGCGGCCATACGGTCGCGTTCGATAAACATTGCTTCTTTAGCACCGCGACTAAGTGCTTCGATGCCGATACTTCCTGAGCCGGCGAAGGCGTCGAGTACTGAGGCTCCCTTCACCTCATCACCAAGTGAATTGAAGAGAGCATTACGTATCCGCTCGCTCATAGCGTGCGTCGTCACACGACCAGGCGCGTCAATCTTGCGTCCGCCGAATTCGCCAGAGATAATTCGTACAATCATGTAGCTTCCCTGCTTTTTTCAAGCGCGGTGTGCCACGCGAGCGTTACTGCTTCGACAATCGTTGGAATGAGGATTTCACGCGACTGCCTCGCAAGATGCCGCGTCCATCCTTTCTCTGCGTACTCATCGAAAAGTGCCATATCATTGACTTGCTTAACGGCCGTCAGATAGCCTGCTCGATAACCCTTGTTATCAACGATAGTCTTTATATCTTCGCGTACTACCACGCGGTCTAGCCGATGCGAACCAAGTGCTGTCATGATACCCAACTCAAAACCAAGATGGCTTGTCATCACACCACCGGCACCCCAGTACTCCCAGTTGTTCTGCAGCTGATGGCGCTTGGTTGTGCCCGGCAGAATGATTTTGGCACGTTTGGTGTTGCGCGTTTCTAATCCCTGGCCACCCCGTAGCTCAACAAGTTTTTCTTCCAAAGGATAGTGATGGGCTGGAGTTAATCCGTCGGTGATGGCGTGTGCCAACCAGGCGGCCTCAAATGCTGCGCGCTCCTCATTCTTTTTTCGCAAAGCAATCGCGAGGTTGTGGATATGATCATCAATCATTACTAGTAGTGCCAGGTCAGTTGGATTCTCAGGATTCATATAATGCCATGGCTCATCCTTGCCTGGACTTTTGCGCTTGATGCCGTCAGGTCCGTTCTTGCCTTCAAAATGGAGAATGGCGCGAATACCCGGAAATCGTTCCTTGGATTCCATAAATGGTGTAAGGCTGCGTCGGGCGATTTTATCAATTCGTTGATGAACCCCCATTACGCGACCCGACTTAACCCTGAATGTTGTGCCACTGTACATATCAATTTAATGTCGTGAGGCGTTGATACCGCTCCACCTGCTCCTGTAGTTCTTTGTATTGTACCAAATCCTTTTCAGATTCCACGAAACGTTTCGCTTCTTTTTGGGCGCGAGCGATAAGCTTGGTGTCTGCTAGACTAGCGATCTGGAGATTCAGCACCCCATGCTGCGCTCTGCCGTAGATCTCACCCGGACCACGAAGCTTAAGATCAACTTCTGCAAGATAGAACCCGTCGTTCGATTTCTCAATTTCGCGCAGACGCCGACTTGGCTTCTTGCTGTCGCTCAGCATAAGGTAGCAATAACTCTGATGCACACCTCGTCCTACACGACCACGGAGCTGGTGTAGCTGCGCCAGACCGAAACGGTCGGCATTTTCGATAAGCATTACTGTGGCATTTGGTACATCGACACCCACCTCGACAACCGTTGTACTGACGAGCAGGTCAATGTCACCCGCAGCGAAAGCATCCATAACTGCCTTCTTCTCTTCACGCTTGAGTTTGCCGTGCAACAGTCCGATTTTGCGATGCGCAAAGATGCGACGATTTAATTTGTGATATTCTTCCTCAACACTTTTGAGTTCGTTCTTGGGATCCTCGTCAATAAGACTACAAACGACATAGCCTTGGCGACCAGTGGCAAGCTCCTTTTCTATAGCTTCATAAAGCGAATCACGGCTAGTCGGTGCCCAGAGTTTTGTCTTAATTAGCTTACGACCTGATGGCAGTTCGTCGAGTATGGAAACATCTAGTTCTCCATATACGGTTAATGCAAGGCTACGTGGGATTGGTGTCGCTGTCATACTGAGCAAATGCGGCATATGTGCAGACTTTTTGAGGAGTTGCTGGCGCTGCTCAACACCAAAGCGATGCTGTTCGTCAATAACTACGAAGCCAAGCTGGTGAAACTCTACTGGCTCCTGAATGATCGCATGCGTTCCAATGATTACGTCTATATTACCGTTCTTCATCTGCTCAAGCAATGCTTGGCGCACCTTACCTTTCACGCTACCGGTGAGTACTCCAACTCTTACTCCGAACGGAGCAAGTAGGTTATGGAGTGTCTCGGCATGCTGCGAAGCTAGAATCTCCGTTGGTGCCAGTATAGCTGTCTGAAATCCGTGACTGGCCGCTTGGCGCGCAGCGATGCCCGCAACGACTGTTTTTCCTGCACCCACATCACCCTG
>JBPPME010000065.1:0-22000 GCA_051305895.1 Saccharimonadales bacterium (SeqCode) | reverse complement strand
AACAGGGGGTATATGGAAAGCGTTCTATTTTCTGCACTCACATACTTCGGCGATACGTCGGCAGCAGTGACCGCTATGAGGGATTACGTAACTCCGACTATTCGGACACTTGCTGCACTCGCTGGCATTGCTTCGGTATTCTTCCTCGTCAATGGTGGCTACTTGTACATGACGAGTGCTGGTAAACCAGATTCACTTGAACACGCTAAACGTGTGATTCGTAACGCTCTACTAGGACTACTCATTGTCCTTGCAGCCGTGACGATTACTTCAATCCTGTCGAATGCCTACGGCACACCGCACAACACTACAGGAGCAACACTTCCGAGCCTTGAAGCTATTCCACCGAAAGATGTTGGTTCAGGGCTAATTGATGTGCTTATTAACGCGGTCGTTGGATTCCTGAACGCGATCATACAAGCAATAGCTACACCGTTCTTAGGTGCCTTAGATTACTTCACGAAAGCCACGCCACTTATGGCTGAAAACTCGAGTGTGTTTAATCTCTGGTTAGCAATTGTAGGTATCACAGACGTGCTATTTGTAGTCATTCTTGGGCTAATCGGAGACTTCACGTCATGAGTGCCGCTAGCTTCGGCTTCGATGAGATAGAGTTCAAACACTTGTTGCCACGAATAGGGTTAGTCTTCTTGCTGCTTAACACTTCGATATTCGCTATCGATGGGATTATTGAACTCAGCAATGCCCTGATTACCGCCATAGGCAAGGTATCTGGAACAAGCTCGGTCTGGACGACACTGACATCTGTCTTTAAGGAATCTGGAGGACAAGGCCTCGCTGCACTGCTCGTCATGCTAGCGTTCCTCATATTCTCAGTGATACTTTTGGTCTACTACGTCGGACGACTCGTAACCCTGTTTATCGGGGCGGTGTTATCACCGCTTGTCATCTTGGTATGGCTAGTCCCGGGATTCCGGGACTTTTCAGAGGCGGCCATAAAAACCTACATCACCACTATATTCACACTGTTCGTTCATGTAGTCATCCTACAGCTTGCCGCCTCACTCTTTGTCGGTATGTCATCAACGAGTGGCAATAACGTACCAGATACGCTCATGGCCATGATCGTCGGCCTCGCAACGGTTATGGCACTTCTCAAAACGCAAGGTGTCTGATGCAGTTCTCATACGTAAGTGGGGGTGCACGAAATGCACGGAAACTCGGTGGCCAGTTCATGAACGGTGTAAGCTACTATGTTGTTATAAACCTAATTCTACAAGGCTGTTCCGTTTTAGTTTAATGTATCTTCGGACAATTGGGTGGACATTTCAAACCCATTATGCTATAATGATTCTATTGCATCCGAATGGATACCGTCTCTACCATATAATGTAGATATCAAAATGGTTCTCGCTGTTCGTCTGCAGCGAATATTATACCTAAAGAAAGGTTCTACTGTTTATGGCATATCAACAAAAAAAGACGTTCCGCCCAACGCATAGGGGCGGTAGCAATAGTGGTCGCAGCTTCGGCGGCGTTAATCGTGGTGGCGGTAACTCCCATAAGTCGGCTAAGCGTGGCGCATACATTCACCCAAGTAAATTCGTAAGCCGTGCAACAGTGACTGGCGAGGACTCTCCATACGAAGCAAAGCACGCGTTTGTGGACTTCAATTTTGTTGCACCATTGCAGGCAAACATTGAACATAAAGGTTATACCATGCCAAGTGCGATTCAGGATCAATCTATCCCACTCGTTATGGACGGTAAAGATATCATTGGTCTAGCGAACACTGGTACTGGCAAGACGGCTGCCTTTTTGCTCCCTATTATCAACAAGATTTACGCTGACCGTACACTTCGCTCAGTGCTTATTCTTGCTCCTACTCGTGAGCTTGCGCAACAGATTGATGAGCAATTCCGTGACTTTGCATACGGTATGAAGTTGTTTTCGACACTACTCGTCGGTGGTATGAATATTGAACGTCAAATTCAGCAGCTTCGCCGTGGTCCAAACGTAATTATCGGTACACCCGGTCGTACGATGGATTTAATGCGTCGTAAACAGTTACCCCTTGATGACATCAATACGCTCGTCCTCGACGAAGCCGATCGTATGCTCGACATGGGCTTCATTGGAGACATTCGTACTATTGCTCAACTTACCCCTGTGTCGCGTCAGACTCTATTTTTTAGCGCAACGATTACTCCACAGATCACTCAGCTGACACAGGAATTTTTGCGTAACCCTGAGACTTTGTCAGTACGTACGGCGGATACTAGCGAACGTGTCGACCAAGACGTTGTTGAAGCCAATAGTAGGGATGAAAAAATTGAGAAGTTATTAAAAATGCTCAGTGATGAGGAATTTGATAAAGTTCTGCTCTTTGGTGAAACAAAGTACGGTGTCCAGAAGCTATCTGACCATCTCGAAAATAGCGGTTTCAGCTCTGTTGCTATCCATGGTAACAAGTCGCAATCTCAGCGTCAGCGCGCGCTTCGCGCTTTCAAAGAGAACAAAGCACGTATTCTTGTTGCTACTGATGTCGCTGCACGTGGTCTCGACATTCCAAATGTCAGCCATGTTATTAACTTCGATCAACCGGCCACTTACGAAGACTATGTCCACCGTATTGGTCGTACCGGTCGTGGCGGCGCTACTGGTAAGGCACTTACGTTCATTGAACATCGTTAGCTGACTTCTATATAGCTATCGACAATTAACGGGCTTTTCCTATTTTGTTATAATAGTTATTTAGCATGTATGTTATCGGACATGTCTTTACGATATTATATTCATGCACATTAGCTCGTATGATCGCTGTCGCTAATGTCATGTCTCGCAATGCGTGACCGACAATACTAGTATTAGTGTTAGTTACTATAATAATATATAAAAACCGTCTCGGGAAGTGCCGAGACGGCTCAGTGCCAAACACAGCGCGGCAACTAGATAACGCGTACGAGCTGCATGGAATTTGTTTGGAACTTATTGCTTGTCCATTCGATAGTATCATGAACGGTTTTACCGATGAGATTGCGACCAAGTGGGCTGAGAATAGAAATGCGTCCATCACTTGGGTTGGCCTCGATGCTATCGACGATAGTGTAACGTAGTAGTCTTCCCTGTTCATCGATAAGCTCGACAACTGAGCCGATAGCTACCTTTAGGGCGTCACGCTTACGAGGATATGGCAATGCTACGGCGAGCTGAAGGCGTTTCTCCTCGAGGTTCGCTTCAATGCTTTCGATAGCAGAAAGCTTCTCGATGCGTATGAGACGATCTTCACGTGTTTCGGTTTTGTCTAGTTCTCGTAACTCTTGCATTGCTTTGTTGAGTCGTCGCTCCAGTTGATGGATTGCTTTACGAAGTTCCTTAAAGCCTTTTCTGCTTAAATAAGTAGTGGTGGTTGTATGCATATATAGTACCCCCTCCTTTTCTTTATTTTTTATGCAGGTGAAGTTGAATTAAACCTCACTTGCTAGACTATTATGACTCCAAAAGCTGAAGTAAGTCTTAAGACAGTTGTTTTTTAATCCAGGCCCACAATACCCCGACCGTAAGGTAGTGGGAAGTTTATTTAAGTAAACTATCCAAAATATGCGATTGGTTCTACCCTCAAGTAAGTATATCTAATGGCAGTGATTGTGGTATTCTCTGTATGGCTGAGATTGTACAGTAAATCAAAAATCTGTTTCTCGGCGACACTGTTGAAATTGCTGGTTAGCTTATCAAATAAAATTATCATTGGTTTATTGACGAGTACTTCAGCAATACTCACATTTCTGTTGGTTGTCGCTTATACGAGCAAGTTTATGCAATTGACGTCCATCGTACTTGCGTGCTTGAGGAGTTGGTCATGATTCTACCAAGTCCTCAATCGTTGCCGGTAATCAGACATTGGTTATAATGAACTGTCATTACTCTCAAAACGCTACATGTGCTGGCCTAAGTTTTCCGACCCCAGGCGGATAGATTAAGCTTATGTATCACTTCCTGCCTGATTGCTGAACGTACCGGACAGTGCTCACGCTATGATCGGTACTCTTGATGGTTGTGAGCTGCTCTGCATTCAGTGGATTGCCGTCACCGAAACCGCCACGTATATCGGCACACGAAATGGTAATCGCACTTGTCTTACTTCATCGATTTTGACATTGACATTTGTGCGGGTAACGATGATGGCGAGGACGAGTATGATACCGGTAGCAAGCATGACATATAATAGCGCCCAACTGAAGTGGACTCCAAAAGAGTCATTATGCACTCCGCGTGTATCACGCTCATTGTTTATCCTTTGGTTTAATGAATTTTGTCATGGCAGAAGTATTTTGTTGAGTTTTTGCTTTACTGGCTCTTAAACTTGGTAGAGATATCGTGAAAGTCGTTTTCTGATCAGGTGCACGAGAGGCGGTTAGGTCGCCATCATGAAGCTCTACAATTTGCTTGGCGAGCGATAAGCCGAGCCCGAAACTCGTTTTTTCGCCGCGGGATCGAGCATTGTCGGCGCGATAAAAGCGGTCAAAGATATGCGGGAGATCTTTAGCGTCGATACCCTTGCCTGCATTAACGATAGTAAATACTACCCTGCTTGGACGTTTAGTGATAGTAATGATTATCTTGGAATTCGGCGGACTGTACTTAAAAGCGTTGTCTATAAGAATAGTCAGCAGCTCCTCGATACTGGAACGATGAGCGTCAATCGTTATTTTATTTCGTTTTTCATGCAGTTCGATACGACCACTACTGTCGTATTTGTTGATTACGGTGTGGACGAGCTCGTTAAATACAATATGTTCATATATTAGCTTGTCGTATTCGAGTTTAGAAAGTGTAAGTAAGGTTTGCGATAGTTTAGTGAGTTTATCAACTTCTTCCAAGTTGCTCTCCAGTAGCTGTTTCATTTCAGCTTCTGTGAGATTTGGATTCTTGATTGCGACTTCAAGCTCGGTCTTCATGGCGGCGAGCGGCGTGCGAAGTTCATGACTGGCATCACTTACGAAGCGTTCTTGAGCAGCATGGGCTTTTTCGAGTGGCTCAAGCATACGTTTGGCAGTCAGGTAGCTTACTAGTCCACCGCACACGAGTACGACGAGATTAGTGTAGAGAAGGTTAATGAAAATATTATGTGCAGCAGCCTCTGTTTGTAGTCTACGGATATTACCGATTTGATTTTGCGTATTAAATGTAGGTTCAAATATAAGACGCCGTTCGAATTGCTCGAGCCTGGTGTCTATTTCACTCGAAGCGGATTGATACACTAGGATACTAAAAAGGAGACTGATGACCATGATGATGAGAAGGTACCAGCCGGTGAGTTTGAGAGTAGCGCTCTCAAACATTGCAAGCACATTTTTAGGCTTGGAGTTTATAACCGAATCCCCTCGCTGTGTGAATTAACGGCTTTTTGAAGGGTGAGTCAATCTTGTTACGGAGATATTTAATATAGACCTCGACAGTGTTTGGCAGGATATCGGCGTCGTAATCCCATACATGGGCGATAATGGTGTCCTTCGATAGCGGACGGCCCTGATTACGAAGGAGATATTCAAGGAGAGCGAATTCCTTACTAGTGAGTTGGATATCTTTTCCGGCGCGCTCCACTTGGTATGTCGTTGTATCAAGTTTTAAATCGCCCACTTCTAGAATGGTTGATTGAGTCTCGACTGGGCGGCGCAGCAGGGCACGAACGCGCGCAAGAAGCTCTTCTAAGGCAAATGGCTTGATTAGGTAATCATCTGCTCCACTATCGAGTCCGTCTGTCCTGTCGCTGACACTACCAAGTGCAGTCAGTAGTAGTACTGGGGTGTGGATTTTTGCGTCGCGCATTGCTTTAACGATATCGATGCCATTGTAGTCACCTGGCAACATTCGGTCGATAATTGCGACATCGTACGGTTCGGTTGTGGCCATGGCATAGCCATCGTCTCCATCGTACGATACGTCAACAGCATAGCTCTCTTGCTCTAGCGCTTTCTTTAAGGCGTTGGCAATCTTGTGTTCATCTTCGACAACTAAAACTCTCATGTTGTCTATATTATAGCGCCAATATGAATTGAAGCTGAGAATTAGGCCGTACTAGGAGTACTTTGCTGACCAAGTTTCCATATTCTCAAGTATTGGCAAAAGATCATGGCCCTTGCTAGTAAGTGTATAGTCACAGCGGCCGTTGATGCTCGGTAGTTTTTGAACAATACCGTTCTCTTCGAGATTAACGAGACGTGATGAAAGTGTACGAGGGTTAATGCCGCCCACGAGATCCTGAAGCTGGCAAAAACGTACAACTTCATTATTGACGAAAAATCGAAGCAGTTGTGGTGTCCATCTGTCACCAAGAATTTCCGTCGCCGCTTTAACGCAACCGATGGCTTTTACTACTTCGCTCATGCCTTTACTATACATTGTGTAGTAAAAACTGTCAATTTAGCGAAAATTGACAAACTGAAGTGGAAAATCGAATTCAGTGTCCTTGAGAAGCTGGATGGTGCTTTGGAGCTCGTCCTTGCTGCTACCAGTGACGCGGATTTCATCACCTTGGATCTGAGCTTTGACCTTCGGTACATCTCCCCGGAGTTTTTTGGCAATAAGTTTGGCGTCATCTTGTTTGAGGCCACTCTTAAATAGAATATCCCATGTCGATTTTAAGTTGGCTTCGACGGGAGCTTTAGAGAGGTCGAGAACCTTAGAACTGAGTCCTCTGGTAGCAAGTTTCTTGCGGACGATGTCGAGAATAGCGTCAAGTTGCCATTTGCTGGCTCCGATAATCTTTAGGCCCGACTTGTCGCTGAGCCACTCGATTGCTGCTGGCGTACGCTTGAAATCATAGCGGTTACTCATCTCGCGCTCAGTTTGCTGGAAGACGTTATTCATTTCTGCTTTATCGTAATCAGAGACTATATCAAATGAAAAAGTAGGCATACATCTATTGTAGCAGGTGTACGGGTGGTACAATGAAGCTATGGAAACGAAGATTAATCTAGATCTACAAACTATTACTCGCTTTTGGCTAGTGCCGCTGGGTATCGTCGTCACGGGGTATGCGTTATATAGCGCTCGGACAGCATTATTTATTTTGGGAGCGGCACTTTTCGTTGCTGTCGCGTTGAACGGACCAGTAAGCAGAATTGCCAAGATGCTTCCTGGCAATAGCCGTGTTGGTGGTACTGCTTTGTCGTTCACCCTCGTAGTTGCCTTTCTCGGTATGTTTATCACACTGGTCATTCCACCTATCGTGCAGCAAACGGTAAAATTCATCGAGACCGTACCGGCTATTGCTGAGAGCGCGACCACTCAGTATGATGGCGTTAAGGGCATTATCAATCGTTATCAGTTACAAGGCCAGGTAGATCAAGCACTTGAGAATATCAAAGGTAATACATCTTCATGGGCGGCGAATCTTGGTGGTAACGTGGTCGGTAGCCTATCGTCTATTGGTGGCTTCCTAGTGTCACTCGTTCTAACATTGGTCTTAGCGTTCTTGATGCTCGTCGAGGGTCCTGGATTACTACGTAAATTTTGGGCATTGTATGACGACAGGAAAAAGCTTGAGTACCATCAGCACCTCCTTAACCGAATTTATGGAGTTGTCAATAGTTATGTCATCGGTCAATTAACAATTGCGGCTATCGGTGCGGTGGTGATGGGAGTCTTTGTCTTTATATTGAGCTTGCTCTTTCCTGAAGTGGCGTCAAATCTCGCTATTCCAGCGGTGGCGATTTACTTTGTCTTTTGTCTTATTCCAATGTTTGGCTCGACTCTTGCAGCTGTCCTCATTGGTCTACTACTCGTACTTAATAACCTCGTGGCGGCATTGGTGTTTGGTATCGGCTTTCTTATCTACCAACAGATCGAGAACAATGTCGTCGCGCCAGGTATCCAATCGAAGAAGATGGAGCTTACAGCTCTATGGGTGCTTACTGCTGTGACGATCGGTATCTATGTTTTTGGTATAGTTGGGGCGATTGTATCAATCCCTATCGCTGGCAGCCTGAAGGTTTTCCTTGACGATTATCTTGCACAGCGAAGCAAAGAGTATGTAGAGAAGACTATTAAGAAGTCACCACTCAAGCTTGCGAAAAAAACCGACTAGGCGTAGTGCCAGACAATACCATGAGGGGTATCTTTAAGGCGTACGCCGCGTGCTAGGAGTTTGTTGCGTAGTTCGTCAGACTTTTGCCAGTCTTTTGACTGACGCGCTTGGCGTCTTTGGAGTATAAGACGTTTGTCATCATCTGAGATATCAGGAGTGTTCTCAAGCAACCGTAGACCTAGGACGTCATCAATCGTCTTGAGTAGCTGTTTTAGGCTGAACTGATGGATTGAAGCAAGATCTTTGCCTTCAATGACGGAGAATGCTTCATCAACGATACGTAGTGCCGTTGGTGTATCTAGGTCATTCGAGAGTGCTTCGATGATAGCACCTGAGGTTGCAAGTACTAAAGTATATTCCCCATCGCTTTTTTCGTCATCATCCCGTAAAGTATCATGCGTCTGCCAGCGAAGTGCAGCGACATTGCGCCAGTTTGTTAGCCGATTTTTGGCAGCTTCAAGATTTTCGAAAGTAAAGTTGCCTTCATTGCTGTATTGTCCTTGAAGGACGAACATGCGATAATCTAGCGGACTGAATCCCTTTTCGGTGAGATCTTGTAGCGTATAGCCATTGCCAAGCCTTTTGCTGATCTTGGTGCCATCCACTTTGAGATGATTATTATGAAGCCAGTAGTTGACAAAATGTTGGTCGCTAGCGGATTCAGATTGAGCGATTTCATTAGTGTGGTGCACTGAAATGTGATCGATACCACCAGTATGAAGGTCGATGGTGTTACCGAGAATGCTCATGGCCATAGCGCTACATTCGAGGTGCCAACCCGGAAAGCCTTTGCGTGGCGCACCTTCTATGATGTCGCTCGGGGTGTCCCATTCCATGTCGCGCTTTTCACCGACCGGTGAGAATTTCCAGAGAGCAAAGTCGCTTGGATTACGTTTTTCATCATTGAACGTCACACGGGCGCCAGCGCGTTGAGCAGCGAGATCTAGTCCAGCAAAGTCAGCGTAGCTTGGGAATTTGCTTGTGTCGTAATAGATACCGTCGTCGATTTGATAGGTATATCCCTTTACTTTTAGAGTGCGTACCAGCTCAAGTTGTTCGGGAATGAAATCGGTTGCCTTAGTGATGTGTTCCGGCATGATGAGGTCTAGTTTTTTCATACCATCAAGGAAATCCTTACTGTAAAATTCAGCGACTTCCCAAGCTGTTTTACTCTCACGACGGGCACCTTTTTGCATCTTATCTTCCCCGTCGTCTTCATCACTTACGAGGTGCCCTACATCGGTGATATTCATGACACGCTCGACCGTATAGCCGTTTGCCATGAGAGTACGTACGAGAATATCCCAGTAGATGTAAGCTGCCCAGTTGCCAACGTGAAGGTAGTCATAAACGGTAGGGCCACAGGTGTAGAGCGTTACCTTATCATCAGAAATGGGCACAAAGTCGTCCAGATTTTTAGTAAGTGTGTTATGGATCTTGAGAGTCATATCATTATTCCTTTAAGGCTTTGTCGGTAGCTTCAATGAGTTCTCGGACAATGGTGTCGTACTTCTCGTAGACACGGAATCCGGCTGCGTACGGGTGGCCACCACCACCGAAGTAGCTAGCCACCTGTTCGGCTATCGGACGGTTACCGCGAAGCTTACCTGTTAGTTTGCCATCTGGATAGGTTTTGATGGCCACACCCAGTTCGACACCCTCAACAAGACGCATCTCATCGAGTACGAGTACGCTTGGATTGTATTGATCACTGTATTCTTGGATGTCTTCCCAGGGAATGTGCACCAGAGCTAGCTTGCCGTCAAGGAAGTATTCTATGCGTCCAATGAGTTCACCTTTATACTTAAGGATTTCTGGTGATTTCTTCATGAATTCGCGGCGACGTTCTTCGATGTCGGCGACTCGTGCACCAAGTCTTGTTAGCGCCGCGGCAACCTCATAGCTTTGTGGGGTAACGTTTTGCGTCGTGAGTCCAAGCGTATCGGAAAGTAGCGCTTCAAGCATATGTGTGGCGGCCTGTTCGTTCACATTCCAGTCACTTGTTTCTGCGAGACGGTAGATGACTTCACTTGTGCTAACGGCAGTTTCTCGGAAGAGTGCGGTGTGAGGAAAACTTAGCGTGCTTGCCGTAGTATGATGATCAATAACGACGACAGGATGAGTCTCAAGATACACGCGTGTACCGGGTGCATCGAGAACTTTAGTGAGTAATATGTTGGCGCTAGTGTCGACGATGATAGCAAGTTCAGCTTTGGTGTCGAATTCAGCGGTCACCCTATCCCAGCCTGCGATAAAACGGAGGTATTTTGGAATTTCTACAGGGCAATACAAGGAGACTTCCTTACCTTGATCACCGATTAACTCTTCGAGTGCCAGTGCACTACCAAGTGAGTCGCCGTCAGGATTTTCAGCTTGGATAACCGTGATGCTCCTTGCCGCTTCAACCAATTTTTGTACTTCATCAAACATTACGTTAAGTATAACAGAGCTAGAATGTACGTCGGCCTTCTAGCGCATGACTTAGAGTAATTTGGTCGGCATATTCGAGGTCAACACCGACAGGAATACCTCGAGCAAGGCGTGAAATAGTAATAATAATACCTGCGTCTTTGATATGCTTTTGTAGGAACAGTGCAGTTGACTCACCTTCGACCGAGGCATTGGTGGCGATGATAATTTCAGTCACTTTGTCCTTTTTGATACGATCGACAAGTTCTGGGATGTGAAGTTGTTCTGGACCAACGCCATCAATCGGTGAGATAGCTCCTCCAAGTACATGATAAGTGCCCCTGTATTGCCCCGTGCGTTCGATAGCGATGATGTCGAGAGGTTCCTCGACAACGGCAATAGTCTTTTTGTCTCTTGTTTCATCACTGTAGAGTGGCGAAATTTCTTCATCTGCATCAATGAGTGCAAACGTCACGCGACAATACTTCACTTTTTCGTGCAGTTCATTGAGCGCTTGCGCTAAAGTATGTGTCCTACGAGGATTTCCCTTCAGCAAATAATAGGCGTAGCGTTCGGCAGTGCGAGCGCCGACACCTGGTAGTGTGCCGAGTTCGTCGATAAGACTTGTCAGTGCTTTTGGTAAGACAGGACGCGACATAAATATTACATTCCCGGGAGATTGAGGCCGCCCATGAGCGGCTTCATAGTCTCGGCGGCGATTTCCTGAGCTTTGGCCATGCCGTCACGAACAGCGGCTTCAATCCAGCCTTCAAGCTCTTCGATATCTTCGAGGTCAATCCACTCTGGATTGATTTTGACACTCTCAACCTTTAACTCGCCATTGATCATAATCTCGACTGCGGGATCATCATCTTCACCGCCAGCGACGGCAACAACTTTTTGCTTCTTCAGATCTTTTTGCGCTTTACGGAGTTCGTTCAGCATCTTCATTTGGTCAAACGCCATATAAGTATTCCTCTCTTATTAACTACTTTAATTGTACGCTAGAATTAGCGATTTTTGTAGAGGTAAAAGCGGTTCGCATCAACACTGTCGCCATTGACGATAATATTGTCTGGATATTTACCTGATAGTTGGTGAGTATGGTCGGTGATAGTGACGGTGCCGGGTTTGGTTGGCGTAGTACTTTTGCTACTTGAAACGATCAGCTTCGGTCCTTGCTTTTTGGTGTCAGAATAAGTTGCGTAGAACGGTACGTCCTTTTCGTCAACGAAGAGGAATACGGAGGCATTCTTATTCAATGCTTTTAGGTTGTTGTCGAGTAGTGATATGTCGTTCGAAAAGATTTGCGAAGCGCGGGAATCGTAGTGATAACCGTAGACGAAACGTTCAATGCCTGCGAGAACAAGGCTGATGACAAGTACTGATAATGGGATGAGGCCAGCGACACGTGCGTACGGATTGAGTGGAAATATTTTGTACCAACGGCTAATGAGGTAGTCCATAGCAAATGCAACGAGAAGCATGATTGGGATGAATGTTAGACTAACGGCGCCAATATTAAAGAAAAGTATCGGGATGAGGCAAGCTAGCCAGATAGTGATGATGTAGCTTTTGGCGGTGTACTTTACGGTAAATAGCCGATACAACCCGAGCAGCCCAAGTAAGATAATACCAAGTCCGTAAATTGGCGTAAGATTAATGCTGTTGCCGGCTCGCCAGAACGCCAGGTATTGAAACGCGACATGCTTTGTATATTCCCATGAAAGGAGTGACCAGTCGGTCGGCAGGCCTAGATAAGCCATGATGAGTGCAGGGTCATTAATGAATGCGAGAACGAGTGGCGTTACGAGTAGCGTGAATATGAAGATGCAGAGAGCCAAAAGCCATACGGGCTGACGAAACACGATAAAACGCGCGTGTGGATGGAACAAGCTCGTGAACAGTAAGGAGATGACCATGTAAATCTGATACGGCGAGTATAGGCTGAGAGCGCCAAGTACTACGGTTCCAAGTAGCCATAGCCAGTGGATCCTACTTGTCCTTGCCATGAGCGAAGCGCAGGCTAGTAGCGCCGCATTCCAGAAGAGGTAGCTGATCTCAGGTGTACCAAGCTGTGTATAAAACAGGAATTGTCCAGTAGTGACAGCTATGATGGCGGAGATGATGGCAACATTTTGTCGGAACCAGATACGAAGGAGGCCATATAGAGCAATGACAGAGCCGAGTGCGAGGATAATCGACGGTAACTTGATAGAAAGTATACTGACACCAAGTAGCGATATGCTAAGGCTTTGGAGGATATGATATGGCCAATGCATGAGACTGTCAGGGCTGTTGGCGAGCTGGATAATCGATGGCAAACGCACGCTAGTAACGGTCGATTGCATCTCAGCTGCGGAAATACCTCCTGGTGTGAGAAATGTGATGACATAGAGCATGCCGATGGTAGTGAATCCAAGAAATAGGTACCCGATAGCATAACGCCAGCGGTAGAGGAGAAAATCGGTTGTCTTTATTTTTCCCATTGTGCTAGTGCAATTGTACCACTACTCATGGCGTTTATCGAGCGACATGAAACGTAGACGCTCTGGATGGAAGAAGAGATCGACTTTGCCGACCGGACCGTTACGGTGCTTGGCGATAATGAGCTCGGTGATGTTTTCAAATTCAGGATTATCTGGTTCGTAGTAGCCTGGACGGAAGATGAAACTGACGATGTCGGCGTCCTGCTCGATGCTTCCTGACTCACGGAGGTCAGCGAGCTGCGGGCGTTTATCAGGACGGTTTTCGACGCTACGAGACAGCTGAGATAGTGCGATATGCGGTACATTGAGCTCGCGGGCGATAAGCTTAAGACCACGAGAGATTTCACTTACTTCTTGGACGCGGTTGCCATCTGAACGACCACTTCCCTGCATGAGCTGCAAGTAGTCGACGATGATGAGACCAAGTGGGTTTTCATGTGATACACGGCGGGCTTTTGTACGCATTTCAAGTACGGTCAATCCTGGTGCATCATCGATGTAGATTGGCGCCTCGGCCATTTCGCCCATGGCATCAGATAATTTCGAGAAGTCGTCATCAGAAAGATTACCTGTACGAATATTCCAAGCATCGACACCAGAGGCGTCGGCCAGCATACGGTCGACCAGCTGTTCTTTGCTCATCTCGAGGCTAAAGAAAAGAACCGGCTGCTTGGCAATCGTCGCCACGTTGTAGGCAAGATTGGTAACAAGCGTTGTCTTACCCATGGCTGGGCGGGCAGCAAGGATGACCAGGTCGGAACGCTGTAGACCAGCAGTCATATTGTCGAGGTCACGATAGCCAGTACGAATACCGCGGAGCTGGCCTTTGTTTTTATGGAGTTCCTCCATGCGATCAAAGCTATCATTGAGAATGGTATCAAGTTTAACGGCATCCTGCTTGAGCGATTGGTCGGAGACGGAAAAAAGTTCCGCTTCGGCCTGCTGGAGCAGTTCTTGCGTAGTGGTTTCCTCATCAAAGCCCATCTCTGAGATCTCTGCGCTAGCTTTTATCAGGCGCCGTCGGACAGCCTTTTGGGCGACAATTTCAGAATAGCTCTCGGCATGAGCGGCAGTGGGTACGTACGTGGTTAACTCTGTGAGATAGGCGGAACCGCCAATAGTTTCGAGTTCTTTTTTACGTTTCAACTCATCAGTTAGCGTCAACAGATCGACTGGCTTATGTTTTTCGAATAGGCGCATAATCGCGTCGAAGATAATTCCGTGACGTTTATCATAAAAATCATGTGGCTTTACATGTTCGCTGACATCAGGAATCACTTCATCGTCAATCAAAATCGCGCCGATAAGACTCTTCTCGGCATCTGTATTTTGTGGCGGAATCTTTCCCACGGGAATATTTTTATCAGCCATTGCGTACTTCTATCGGTGCTACTACTCGAGCGCTACCTCTTCTCCTCCCTCCATGATAGCAGCTACCTGTGCCACTTGGCTATCTTTTGGCGGAGTGGCCGTGGCTATAGCGGCGATTTCCCATTCAGCCTCGTACTGTTGGTTTAGTGCCTCGATAATGACTCCCTTGAAGCGAGGATTATCAAGTTTATTCTTAAAGAGCCGATTTTTAGCGTAGATAGTGACATCGGTGCCGGTGGTTTCCATAGCGCATTTTTTGAGTACACTGTGAAGTGGAACGCTCATTACTTTGACAGCTTCAAGGAGTGTGTTCCAGTCTGGATCGTCAACTATTGTAACTGACAAACGTTGTTTTGCTGCAGATTTTGGTATTTTCGACTGAGGCTCAGTTTTAGCTTCGAATGTAGTTGTATCTTCTTCTGGATCCACTGGTTTTTCGATTAGGTTATCTTTTGGTTTTTTCTGTACAGCCTTTTTTTCAAGCTCAGGAATCGTCGCGCTAACATTTAGTATAGGTGTAGCAGTGATGGCTTTAGATATAGAGATGACTTTCGGCGCACGGAAACTTGCAAGGACTGTTAGTAGTTTTATCTCTGGTAGTGGTGAGTGCTCGACGTCTAGTAGTGCGTCGAGGAGGGGCAAAAGTTCCGATTCTGAGACCGCGTACGCAGCAATATAAGTGATTAGTTGCTTAGTGACAACCCGTGACTGTATGCCACGGCTTTCAAGGTCGGCTAGTTGTGTCTGAATTGCTGTTATGTCCCTAATCCTGGCAGCTTCAACTAATGATGTGATGACATCTTGGCTTGCGAGGCCAAGATTATGTTCGACGTCATCACGAGAGATGGCTTTGTCGCCACTCGCAAGGTTGGCGATTTGATCTAGCAGACTCAGACTGTCACGATAGCTGCCATCACTGTGTTGGGCAATGAGCGTGATGGCCTCTGGTGTGATTTTGAGATTCTCTTTTTTTGCTACCACAGTGAGATTTTTCTCCAGATCTTCTATCGAGGCACGACGAAATGCATGACGTTGTGTGCGGCTGATAATAGTGTCCGGTAGTTTATCGACATCGGTCGTGGCAAGTATAAAGACGACATGTTCAGGTGGTTCCTCTAGTGTTTTCAGTAGTGCATTAAAAGCCGGCTTTGAAAGCATGTGAACTTCATCGATAATGTATACCTTTTTGTTGGCACTCATTGGTGCGAGCTGCACACGGTCACGTAAATCACGGATATGATCGACGCCGTTATTACTAGCAGCATCTATTTCGACGATGTCAACGTGGTTAGTATCTTCGGTGTAGGGCAGATTGTTGATTTCGTGAGCTAGAATTCGTGCGATGGAAGTCTTGCCAACTCCGCGTGGTCCTGTAAAAAGATAGGCATGTGAAACACGCCCCTGCTTAATGGCATTTGTGAGCACTTCAGTGACATGTGATTGACCCACGATATCCTTAAGTGAACGGCTGCGGTACTTACGATAGAGAGCGATACTCACTGTTTCACCTTCCTCTCTTCCCCTTTTGTCTTTATTGTACGCTATTTGTTACGGAGATACTGTTGTGATTTAGATGGTGCCACCTTCGCGCATATAGCAGGTACCGCAAAGTGAATCGTAGTCAACTTGATCTTTGCCATCGATGGCGACTTGGCTGCCCTCAAAGACATATTTTCCGTTAATTTTGCGAGTGTTAAATTCTGCCTGTGAGCCACAGAAGCACACCGTCGGAAGCTTTTCGATATTATCGGATATCTCAAGCAAGCGCTTACTTCCTGGAAACATCTGTGTGCGAAAATCAGCACGTAGACCATAACATATGACCGATATCCCCTGTATTTTTGCGATACGGAATAGTTGACTAATTTGCGCTTCAGTAAGAAACTGCGCTTCATCTACTAGAACACAGGCAATATCGAGGTAGCCCTCGATAGTATGTTCAATGTTTGTCGTAGCATCGGCAAGAATATCAACCTTGCGGCTGTGTCCGCCACGGGCTGTTACCATGTTATCACCCTTGGTGTCGATACCTGGTTTCACCACGAGTACTTTGAGACCGCGCTCTTCGTAGTTATAGGCAGTTTTTATAAGAGTATCACTCTTACCGCTGTTCATTGCTCCGTATTTAAAGTGTAACTTAGCCATTGGTTCTAGTATAACTTAGCGAGACGACGGACTAAAACTAATAATTGCAACAAGTATAGGGGGTACTCAAGATAATAAAAGGCAGCGCTACTTTTCCTTGTGGATGTATGCCCGTATCATATACTCCAACAGCGTTTATGCTAGGTATACTGAATCTTTGAATTGGCCAATGGCCGGATATTGACATCGAATGGGTCATTATCAATGACAGTGTATGATATCCGCAAGGCGTGTTTCCTCATTGGTGTTACTTTCAGTAATTGTAGCTTAATCAATGGTTGCACATATGCTCGTGTTGGAGTTATCTTTACGCACAGCACAACCTGGCTAGGAGCGAGAGCCGTCACAGATGTAAACACTACCTGGACATCTTTTAGGCAGATAGGGTTTTCAGCATTGTTGCTCTCTTAGCCATGACAGCTATTAGTAGTATGAGATCTGTAGTTAAAACAGCTTTGCGTCGTCACTAATTTAGTTTGGTATGTTCAGGAACAGTATTGTAATAATGCCAAAATTTATATTGTGTGTTTATGTATTTTTATTCCAGGCCCACAATTCCCCGACCGTAAGGTCGTGGGAAGTTTATTTAAAAACACGCTCACATAAAGCAAAAGAGCTCTATGACTCTATAGGTCTAGTTGTAATGACGTGGTGCTTAGAGAGCTGCTTCGACTGCCGCCCAAGTTGCTTCTTGATTATCAGTCGGTACGATAATAGTAACTTGGTCACCGACGCTGATGCGAAAATAAGTAACGCTCGCAAGTAGAATTCGGTATTCTTTGCCATTTGCTTCGACGTAGTATGCGCCATCATGCTGGACAAGTGTACCAATGATCTGTGTGCGATCGATTGGACCGATTTGCTTATAAATGAAGCTGCCGTCATCGGCAATAGTGAGCTTAAGGATGTCGCCCTCAACAAGCTTTGATTTGCTGGCATAGTTAGCCGGGACAGGATATTCTTTGCCGTCCGGTCCAGCCATTTTTTGACCATCGAAGACACCTTCAATCACCTTACCTTTTACGTCTTCTTGGCTGTTTTTTGGTGTCACAATGGTGTCATCATCACCTAGGATGCTAATTAGCAGCTCCTTTGCGGCAGCTAAGTTCGTCTCGGCATCTTGAATGAGCGACTTAAGTCGCTTTACTTGTTTTTCTGGTAATTCAGACATATTGTTCTCGCAGTTCCTTTGTCTGTTTCGTGGTGTTATCACCTCTATGTATAGCAAGCTTTGGTCTCGCCGTCAAGACATGCGTTATCCACAAAGATTTAAGAGGTACAAAGAAAACTGTTGTAAAAAAATATAGCCCTCTGTTAAGAAGGCTATATTTTGACATACGAACGATGTGGTCGAGCCGACTCAGACTAGCTGAGTTCGACTGATGCACCAGCCTCTTCGAGGGCTTTTTTAGCAGCTTCAGCATCCTCTTTAGAGACTTTCTCTTTGACCGATGCTGGTGCACCATCAACGATAGCTTTGGCTTCACCAAGACCAAGGCCAGTAAGCTCTTTGACAGCCTTGATAACGGCCACCTTCTGAGAGCCAGCGTCGGTCAGAGTAACGGTGAATTCAGTTTTTTCGTCAGTGTCAGCATCTACGTCTGTAGCAGCCGGACCAGCAACGGCAACAGCAGCAGCAGCCGGCTCAATGCCGTATTCATCCTTAAGGACATTTTTTAGTTCGTTTACTTCAAGTACGGTAAGCTTGGTAAGCTCTTCCGCGAGTTTCTTTACATCAGCCATGATATGACTCCTTGTTCAGATTAAGTTAATTAAGCAGCTTTAGCTTCTACGCCATCAAGTAGCGCGTGAAGATTGCCAGAAAGTGCATTGGTAACGTCGTTTAACGGTGACAGTAGCTGTGCAACCACTTCAGCGATGAGTTGGTTCTTACTAGGAAGACCAGCCAGGGCTTTGACATTTTCGGCAGAAAGCGCGAGGCCTTCATTCGAGAAGCCACCTGCCAGCTCGAGAGCTGGGGTCGTCTTTGCAAAAGTATCAAGCACCTGCGCTGGTGCAACTTCATCTTCCGATGAAAATGCATACACCAGCTGGCCTTCGAGCAGAGCTGTGTCGGTGTCTTTGAAGACTTTCGACTCACCCAAGGCTACACGGACCAGGCGGTTTTTAACGACCAGAATTGTGACACCAGCTTCCCGAGCTACTTTACGCAGCTGTTGCATGTCGGCGACAGATAGGCCATTATAGCGGGCAAAGGCGACTGCCTTTGCTTCGCCGAGCGCCTCACCAAGTGACGTGACCAAAGCTTGTTTTTTATCGCGTGTAATTGCCATAAAATCCCCTTGTTACTTTGGTAAAATATTCGACCACATTGTTAACGTACTGGTAATGTGAGAGTCGATGACCTTTTTGAAATAAAAAAGGTCTTTAGTTCTCGCATCACCAAAGACCTACATGAAATGAGTGTTTATATCATTCCTCGGTAGCTTGATTAAGTAAGTCGTGTGACGTACCGCTACTGTCTCTGGTAATGTCTGAGAGCATTATATAAGAGGTAGGGTCTGAAGTCAAGGTACCATAGACAGAATGACTAAAAAATGCTAGAATATATCCTATTGTGAATACACTACAAAATGTAGATTTAGATATGTCACTGCCACTTATCTCATTTGGACTAGTTTTGGGAAAAACTCGAGATACGACATGGACAAATGCAGATTAGCCTATCCCTCTGGAGGTTATTGAAAGTGTTGAAGCTATCAATTTCCGCCGTCGTATGCGCGAAGGTGACGCGACATTTCACACTGATCTCGCTAATGTCGAAGAGCTACACCACTATGGAAAACTTCGCTTAAGTGAATTCACTCAGCAGACATTCGATGACCGAGTTAATCTTTTCATTGATGGTAAGTATATGTCGGGGTACGAAATTTTTGCTCGTTCTCGTTTAGGAGAAGTTGATTTCTTTAGCTCTGATTTTGCTGTTGCGGCGTTACGTAAGATTGCTTTGGACCGTAATCTGGCACATATTCAAGAGATACGAGAAGGTCCGATACGGATTAGTAAAGTAGACAATGCTCATGCTGTTATCCGTTCAAAACTGACGCTCGGACTGATTGATACGCTACATGGGGATATCGTCCTGAAGACTCGTCGTGCTGGTGCAGCCCTCAAGGAAGATGTAAGTTCGGATGATTGGCAGATGATGCGTAATTTATCCCAGCGCAAGATTGGTGCCGAAGATACTGATGAAACTACAGCTTGGCGAAAACACTTACGCGAAATGTTCCAAGGTAATCCGGCACTTCGTCCTGTGATGGAGTCACTTTACCTTACTCGTGAACGCTTGAGATAGCGATTAATCTAATCTCTGCCTGAATATCTTCGATAGTACGCATCGAGCCACTTGTATCTGTACACTGTATGGCAATGAATTCATCTGGATAGAGTCGACACAGTTCTTCGTAATTAGCTTTAGCGCGCTCGAGATGATCGACGTCTGCTTCGTGTATGTCTCGAGCAAGCTTAGTATAGGCACGCTTCCCTTTTTTGTCGACGTTCGCCTGAGCAAGATTAGAAGGCATAATTAACACGATGTTGAGAGCGGGATGTGGAATGCCGAGAATATCATATTCCATTTTCTTCGTCCGTTCATAGAATACTCGACGCTCAGTCGCAGCGGTAAAGCGTGTTCCTATGTGGGCAAGGTTTGACGCCATATAGCGGTCAGAGATAACAATTGAATCCCCTTCCAGGTATTGGCGTATCATTCCACTGGCTGCAAATCGGTCAAGTGCGAATGGCAAAGCAGCAAGATCGGCTGGAACGTCATTAGCTTCGCCGTAGTCTCCATTGAGATAGCGTTCTACGTAGTATGCAGACTCTTTGCCATATTGAGGAAAGCTTACGGTGTAGACATCTTTTCCTCTGTTGCTGATGTACTCGGTAAGCAGTTTAGTGTGGGTGGCTTTTCCGGAGCCGTCACCCCCTTCGATAGCAATGAAATGTCCCACTACTTCGTTCCTTCTGGTAGTCCGGCAACGATCGGTGCAGCGACGCGACTATCCTTAAAGGCACGGGGTAGCATGTCGCTTGGTTTCCAAGTGCGAATAAGTTCATCTAGGTCATCCGTGTGCTGGTATTTACCACTCATACCGCCACGTCCACTAGCATAGGCACCGTCGACTGGGCCGGTGTGATGGAAGACTAGTTGACCAACACGTTCGCCGACAGGCAGGACGACACTTTCATGCATGTTGAGATTATAGATTTCGAGCGTGATACGGTTAATGTATCCCGGATCGACCCAGCCAGCATCAAAACAGACTGCGACACCGTTGCGTCCCCAGCTGCTACGGCTCTTTACTTCACAGGCACCACCGTGTGCGCGGATCCCGACGAATTCATGAGTGTGCGCCAAGATACGTTCACCTGGACGAAGCACAATGATTGGATGGTTATCTGGGATGTTACTAAAGAGGGCGTGACCATTTTTCTCACACCATTCCTTGTGCGGTACGGCCTCAAGGGGGCCTTTGAAGTAGCGGTGCACTTCTGTTTTATCGAATGGATTGTAGATACCGCCCGCTTCCGGCTGATACTCCTGCTTGTAGAAATAATGGCCGAGCGTGAAATCAAGACTTGCCTCACTGACGTGACCAGGATTGAATGGCACACAAACGATAGTGTTATCATTAATCGCCGCTGTGATTTCGGTATTACTATAAACCCCCATAACTTAAGAGCCATTGTAGCATGATAATATAGTGATATGAAGTCAATCGTTGTCGCAATGGATAAAAATAGAGGTATCTGAGCTGATAATGATTTACTCTGGCAACGTGATTTACCGGATGATCTTGCATATTTTAAAAAGCTGACTACCGGTGCCAGTGTAGTGATGGGACGCAAAACCTTCGAGTCAATCGGCTACCCTCTACCAAACCGTCAGAATATTGTGCTATCGAGCCGACCAACGGGTGTTAGTGGGGTGATTACGGCAGGCTCACTGAAAGCTGCCTATGCTATCGCTCAATTTAAAGTCTTTGTTATTGGTGGCGGAAGTATTTACGAGCAATCAATTAATGATGTAGATCGACTATATGTAACCGAAGTACAAGCAGATTTTCCCGAGGCTACTGTGTTTTTTCCTGCAATAGATAAAAGTGTTTGGTGCGAGATTTCGCGTGAACATCATGAGGCGGATGAACGCAATAAATATCCATTCGATTTTGTAGTGTATGAGAAGATATAAAGAGGTGTAGTAGTTAGGAAAAGTGTTCATAAGGTTAGAGCATCACGCTTATTTTCTTATGATTCTCTCGAATGGGTTGACTAGTAAGCCAATATATTGTCCGAAGACGTACATAGCCTACTTGGCGGAATGACCATGACGCCTGCAGAAACCCAAGAAGTGTATCGCATCAAAGATGCGACGACGCAAATACCTAACCCTGAGCAAGTAATGGAGGTGGTTGCAGAGACTTGGTTACTTTCAAGTAGTAGTGACCAAGCTGTTGCAATCGATTGTGCTCTATACGGCAGATCTTGGATCATTAGACGCAAACTAGTATAC
>JBPPME010000017.1:0-2144 GCA_051305895.1 Saccharimonadales bacterium (SeqCode) | reverse complement strand
TTTTTGACATGTGACTATTGTATCAGATATATGAGTAGACAAAAACTATAAAAAATGTAATAATATAAATACATCGTCTTAGTAACCGTTAGGTCAAGCCTCGTCTTCGCAATCCATTGAGATATGGGGCTTTCCCCTTTTCTGATACACTGGATATAGGATGCTTGATTCAAAACTGAGTGAAGAACTCGATGTTATCGTACCAGGGGTGAGCGAGGCATATGCTGGGCTTCATTCTACGAAGGGACGGGGGTTTTATACGAGTCGTGGTCGGTTTTATGATCGTACAATCTTCGGGCGTGATGCGGCGATGGCGGCACGGTTCGTGGCGGACTTCGATCATCGAGCGACCGTCGAGGTCATCACGACACTAATCACTCTACAAGGTACAGAATATAACACTAAAACTCAGGAAGAGCCGGGACGTATTCATCATGAATGGCGTGATTTCCGTTTATGGCGCGGGACACTGTTTGATCGGCTTCCTTTCTTTTTGTTGCACCGAAAATGGGACATTCGTTACCGACTGCTTCTTACCTACTTTGCGCTTGATAGCACGGCGAGCTTCATTCGTATGGTGCATAAGTATGCTATGGATATCGATCGTTCGATTCTTGAGCGAACCGTTAAAAATAAGCACGGACAAGACGTCACAGTAGCGCTGGCGTTAGAACTTGCAGCAGGGTGGTTGCTTAGTAAAATCGATGAGCGAGGCTTTATCAGTGAGCGTCGTGGCAATCCGTGGGCACTCCCCTTTCAGACCTTCCAGGATTCGATTTACGCTCGCGCGGACGGAGCACTTGTAAAATACGATGACCATATTGCGTACATTGAGGTGCAGGCGATGGCGGCCGATGCGTTTTATGATATGGCACATCTCTTTCCGAATCATGAAAACAATGTATTTTGGAAACAGACAGGCTTACGTATGCATCGATCGATGCTCGCTGCCTTCCGGCAGGATGATGGCTTCATGGCCTCCGCGATTGACGGTTTTGGCCAGGTCGATGTAGCGAATATCAGTGCCGGCTGGATACTTAATACTTTCGTTTGGCATGAAGTATCGGAAGAAGATCGGGAAAAATATCTCACGCCAGTTATTGAACGACTGTTTTCTGATGATTTTTTGACTCCCGTTGGTCTCAGGACACGCGCTAAATCGGTGCCAAACCCCATTAGGGATGCGCTAGACTACCATGGAAGTGAAACGGTCTGGCCGATGTTTACGTTTATGGTGGCTCAGGGGTTACGTCGTCATCATTTGTATCATCTGGCCGATCAGCTCGAAAACCGTGTGTTGAATGGTCTCAATGCCATAGGAGGCTTTCCGGAATATCATATCGTGTTACGTGATGGACGGATTGTGATACCGTGGGGACATTGGTGGCAATCGACTATTGATGCTCAAATGAAACCAGAGAAAAACATTGGTTTTTCAGTGGTGCCAGCGATGGTGATGGCCAGACATGTGGCGATTCCACCGATTCACAAAGTCCAAGAAGGTTGGCAAGTGGCGCTGGAGAAAAAGATTCTTGCCGCTATCCCATCAGTAGAACGTGTAGTGCCTAATGAAGCGCTCAATGTGATTGGTGCATACGAGAAACGTCATATTCGACGCTGGTTAGCGGGGCTACGTAGTGCCCGATATTTCATGAAGCAACGAGAGAAGATGATTTGATGAAAAAAATACGTGTGAATATCGTCTCAGAGAGTGAAATGACCGTACAGGGACATGGTGTTCATACAGCCTATGAGGAAATGGCGCGAGCACTTGAAGCACGAAGCGATATCGAGGTCATTCGCAACGATTTTGATGGTCGAGTGGAATGTGATGTTATCCATTTTCATACTGTTGGCTTGCGGACCTTCAAGAAATTGTGGCAAAAAGGTCCAGTGAAAGTCGTGTCGGCGCATGTTGTGCCGGATTCATTCGTGGGATCACTCGTCGGTGCACGATTTTGGAAGCCAATAGCTGCTAGCTATCTCAAATGGTTCTATGGAAAAGCTGACATATTGCTTGCAGTCTCGGTTGCGACCGCTGATGAGTTGCGACGACTAGGAGTGAAAACGCCCATTCGAGTTTTGCACAATAGTATCGATATTGGGCGGTACCGAAAACCTAGTGAGGATGCTCGTACACGGAT
>JBPPME010000051.1:0-2427 GCA_051305895.1 Saccharimonadales bacterium (SeqCode) | reverse complement strand
CTTGCCTTATCGGTCTCGCTACGTTTGCGATAATTTTCAAAATCCGCACGAGTTCGTTGCAAATCGGCTGTGAGCTCTGCAAGCTGTTGCTCTAATTCTACTTGTTTCTTACTTTTTGCCATGTTTCTTACTCCAATATGATTCAGATTATGATAGTATTGTTGCGTCGACAAGGTAGTGAATAGTGTCTCTGATCATAATGATAATCCTATAATTACACCTATATAGGTAGGCCAACCGCTTATCGAACTACCAAGCCGCTCTGCCATTACAACGCTTCCTCCAACATTGCACCAACGTGACGTACCAATCGCATCACACGGCCATAGCTTTGACGTGTTGGCCCAAGGACGCCGATATAACTATTGTCGCTATACGGTGAACGAAATTTGCTAATGATGAGCGTCGCACCACTAGTTTTGCCAATAGGATTTTCTGAGCCGATAAATACATTCAGTGGTTCATTCGGTGCTGCTTCACGGAGCCATGGCTCAAGATTGTCGAGTAAACGCGCGACCTGCTGTGCATGTTTACCCTGCATGAATTCTGGCTGCGAAAAGAGATTGCCGATACCATTCATATAAAGCTCGTCACCAATGGTCGCCAAACCAAGATTCTGCGTCAGGTCAACGAGGCTATCCACAGCGCTACGAATCGCACGACCGGCATGATCCTTATGCGTATTGACTCGTGCCTCGATCGCCCTCGTACCGCGATCAAGTGCTTGTGGTTCATTAGCATGTGCTTCGGTTAGCGTATTTACATAGAAACGATACCCCTGATCGGTCGGAATACGGCCAGCACTGGTGTGTGGCTGTGCGATAAAGCCAAGCTCTTCAAGCTTAGCCATCTCGGAACGAATTGTCGCGCTCGATACACGGAATAGCTTCGCCAGCATTATGCTGCCGACTGGTGCTGCCACTTCTGCATATTGCTCAATGATGGCTGCGAGGATTTGAATCTGCCGTTCTGTCATACTGCTATTATAGCAATAATTTGGCACTCATTCAATGCGAGTGCCAAACTGAGACATACACCATTCGTCTCTGATATACTCGGTATATGAAAAGTGGCATCAAAAGCTGGCTTGGTACCGGCTCTATTAATATCTTCGGTCGGCCATTTGCTGGCAAAGATACGCAGGGAAAAGTTTTAGCCGAGACATTCGACGCGGCACTACTTGGTGGGGGCGACATTCTCAGAAACAGTAAGATCCCGCTACACGTCGATGAAGCACTGCGTCGTGGTGAGCTCATTCCAAGTGATGACTATGTCAAAATTGTGCTACCGTATCTTTCTAAAGAAGAATTTGCCGGTACACCGGTCGTACTTAGTTCTGTCGGTCGTTGGATCGGTGAAGAGCAAGGTGTCATACAAGCGCTTGAGGCTGCAAAGCATCCCCTCAGAGCAGTTATCTACCTTGATCTTCCAGAAGGAGCCGTACATCAGCGCTGGCAGGCACTTGCCGTTCATGATAACCGTGGCGGGCGCTATGATGATACCGAAAAAATCCTCGACAAGCGTCTCGATGAATTCCGTAAAAAGACACTGCCTGTTCTCAATGAATACGAAAAGTATGGACTGTTAATCACTATCGATGGCAATCAGCCGAGCGAGCTTGTTACGGCTGATATCCTGACTGGTCTCGCAACTTTCGCAGATCGCTAGTCACGCTTAAGCATCACAGTAAAGGCTTCAGATGGAATATCGACTTTACCGAAGCGTTTCATACGCTGCTTGCCTTTTTGCTGCTTTGCAAGAAGCTTTTTACGACGTGATACGTCACCGCCGTACAGTTTAGCAGTGACGTCTTTGCGGTAGGCAGAGATGTCTTCTCGAGCGATGAATTTACCTCCAATGGCTGCCTGAATCGCTACCTGAAAGCTTTGCTTTGGCACAACTTCTTTGAGTTTCTTTGTAATCTCGCGACCTAGACTCTGTGATTCGCTGCGATGTGCCATGATAGACAGCGCATCGACCATTTCACCAGCAACATAGAAATCAATACGCACCAAATCTTCGACGCGATAATTGTCGAGCTCATAGTTGAATGAGCCATAGCCACTTGTGATGCTTTTAAGCTGATCATAAAAGTCAGTCAGAAGATTTGCTAGCGGTGCCTCAAACGAAATCAGCGCCCGCTCATCAATATAGCTCAAGTTCTTCTGGCGGCCACGTTTGACGATAATAAGCTGGATCACCGCACCAATGTATTCCTGTGGTACTACAATTTCACCTTTTATCCACGGCTCACGAATCTCTTTGATTTTCGTCACATCCGGAAGATCGCTGGCACTTTTGATATCGATTTCTTTATCGATGTTCATCCTTACCTGGTAGTCGGTACTTGGGTTGGTGACGACAAGATCCAGATTGTATTCACGCTCCAGTCGTTCACGGACGATGTCCATATGTAGGAGCCCCAAA
>JBPPME010000030.1:0-3224 GCA_051305895.1 Saccharimonadales bacterium (SeqCode) | reverse complement strand
CCGGTCGTAGTGCCCGGGCAATCATCGACTTTTACAAACTCGACACGGTAACCGATTTTCTCGCCATCCACGACGATTTAGCTCTGCCACTCGGCACACTTCGTGTCCGAGAAAAGGGTAGCGATGCTGGTAACAACGGAGTAAAGTCACTTAACGCACACCTCACGGAGCACTATCACCGTCTGCGTATCGGTGTCTGGTCGGAGCTCCGCAATCAAGTTGATGACGTAGCGTTTGTGCTCGGCCGCTTCTCTAAGGAAGAGCAAATGCAACTAAATCAGGTAGTCATTCCCAAAGCCATGGAATTCATCGATGAATTCGTCGCTAACACACACCAAATCACAAGCTTCACTGCGTAAAAATATAAATTATGAACGAGAAAGGTAGTCGCCTAAAGATAACTGTCTCTGTAGGTGTTCAGAACAGCCGGTGTGGCGCGCTGATGTGTGCGTCTTTACTAATATTTTCCGATCACGATAATGTAGGCGGTCAACAGAAGACTATCCATCCGACCGAGATAAATAGTAACTGTCACCCATGAAGTAACAATCGTACTACTAAACCATTGTCATATAGAACAGCAGCTAGCAACATGCCAGCCAACAGGACAGACGACAGTCAAACTCAATGCATGCGAGCATGCCAGCTCGACGCCATACTGTGCCATAAACTCAAAACGTTCTCGCGCACGAAGATGAGAAACTTCATTGCGCTCCTTATTGTCGATGAGCACGCCTACTTTTTTTGTTGTATAACAAAATGCTTATTTTTTATAACAGACCATTACTCGCGTACGTCATGCTCAATACGTCCGTGGTCGATAGTATCCGCTTCATGTCCGTGATCATGTGGCATACTGAGCACTACCCATGAGATAATCAGCACCCCTACTAATAGCATGATGGCTTGTCGATTGCCCTCACGACGTGGTTTTTCATGAATGTCCGGAATGATATCGCTCGCGGCAATATAAATGAAGAATCCGGCAGCAATAGCCAATAGCGGAGCAGGGTTGAATTTATTTGCGTCTCCAAAAATGTACGTAACAAGAGCCGTCGCAACCATCGCCAGGGCACTCAGGACATTGACAAGAACTACCCTTGTCGGCTTCATGCCTTTGCCAAGCAGAATAGAAAAGTCGCCAATCTCTTGTGGTATCTCATGTGCCGCTACAGCCAGTGCTGTGCCGATACCCGCCGCTGGACTTACCAGGAAAGCCGCACCCAGCGCCACGCCATCAATAGCATTATGAAGCGTGTCACCAATGACTACCAACCACTGATGGGCTTTATTGTGCTCACCATGTGCTGCCGTGTGATGATGGTCTTCGTGATGATGAAACCATCCAAGAAAACGCTCTAGAATGAAAAACGCCAAGAAACCACTAAGTACATATAGCCCGGTTGTGTGGATGTCGCCACCCTCTAGCGCTTCAGGTAAGAGTCCGGCAAACGCCGCTGCCAGTAATGCGCCGGCACCAAATGGCAATCCATAGCGAATCGCGTAGCCCCGTATGCGTACGTTACCAATTAATAATAGCCCGCCAACCAGCGAGAAGACACTACCAATGAGCGCCCAGAATAATACAATTAGTATGTCCATGCCTGTTCCTTTTTGTAGAAATTTAAGTAAAAAAGTTCCAAGTCGAATTCCAGTGACTACAGCGATCGGACGAGATAAGAATCTGTAGCAGTTGTTTTCATGGTAGCACGCTCAATCGAATTGACGCAAGCATAATTGAAAGCAGCCCCGACTTTCGCCAGAGGCTGCTCTAACTATTCTTCTTTGAAAGGTACCAGGTAAGGGTGGGCATCACCTGGCACCATTCAACCCTTCAACCCACCCCAGCGAAGCACTCAAGACCAATACTCCACGTAAATGGTGGTGCCCAACACATCCGAAGATGCATCACTACTGGATAGTCGCTTTGAACGGGATCCTCGAATGGCCTTGGTCAGACGGGGGTTAAAGGGGTTAGTAACGAAGTAACGTTTTTGCGCTAAGCAGTGGAGGGTAGAAATACTACTTAACCGTTACTTCGAACCTAACATAAGTTAGAATAGGGGGTATAAGGTACGTTTGGTGATGTCTCGCAGAGAACCACCAATACGTCGACCATATTAGCACTAATTTGACATAATGTCAACACTATCTGACATAAAACGTATGAAAATCAATAGAATCGTACCAGATAACTCATTCTTCCTTAAGGTATTAACAAGTATTGCTAAAACTCTAAGAAGATTGTAGTTTAATTACGCTAAGCCGCAAGGCGATATAGTTCGCGTAGACGCGCAACACTAACTTCAGCGAGTGTCTCCATACGCCACGCCTGAACCAAACTAATCAAGCGACCATTCTCCGTATCATCGAGAATAGAAAAATCTATATCAGCTTCATCGTCGTGAAGTTCAATTAATAATGCGTCAAGCACCGCGATTATCTCTTCGTACGACTCGTTCGATCCCCGCGAATATGTCTTACCGCGTACTTCTTCACGGGCGTAAAGCTCTTTGAGTACCCATTCCTGAGTTGCTGTAGCAAATTTCTTGTCAGTTTCTGATAACTCTTCAAGTCGACGCTCAAACTCATCGTGAACAAGCTCAGCGCCCTCGAGCAGCGGCACGACGACGCTGAGTGACGGCCGTTCATTATCATTAAGCACATCACCAGATTCGAGATACCTCTGGATCTCCAGGTGTAAGTCTTCAATTTCCTTCGGGGATGGAAAATATAGGTCAGAGCCGCTCATATCATACGGATGCATATCCTCCCATGTTGGCGGCGTATAACCACCAACACCCTGTGCAACCTCATGGCGACGGGCGTCTTCGTCCACAGGGTAGCCTAGTAACCCTCGGTATAGTTGATCGTGCATATTTATAAGCCTTTCTGTTGGTGTTAGTTTGCTGTGTAAAGCCTAGCGCCTTTTTGAGATGGGCTCTAGCGGAATCTGCCTTGATTGTACACCTTTGCTGTATCTGTTGTAAACGGAAAAGTTTTACAAAACGCGAAAAGTTGCGTAGTATGGGCAAGTTGTGTTTCACTAGCAAACATAAGCAAAGTATAGACCATATATGAGTAAAAATCTCGTCATCGTAGAGTCCCCGGCAAAAGCCAAGACTATTGAGAAATATCTCGGTAAGGATTTTCGTGTACTCTCGAGTATCGGCCATATCCGCTCTATCGCCAAGAAGACAAAGGATGGAACGCCACCGATTGAT
>JBPPME010000099.1:0-4654 GCA_051305895.1 Saccharimonadales bacterium (SeqCode) | reverse complement strand
TGACATATTTTATCGGTGGAGCACCCCGTTCAGGAAAATCAACCGTCATGAACGCACTGATAGAGCGAAGGCCGATGCTTGCCGCCTCGACTGATGCCATACGATCAGTAGCTAAAGGTATGACAACACCAGAAGCTAATCCTCGGCTCTTCAAGACCCTAAGAGGTGACTTTGGCTCAGACCAGCATATTGCTCTGCTTACAAACAATCCAAACGAAGCGATGGAATATGAACTTGGTGAAGCAGATGAAACTTGGAAATCAGTTCTCGATTTCCTTTCGTACTATCAGCAAGATGATAAAGATGTGGTCATTGAGGGTGTGGCTGTTCTTCCCCATCAATTAGAAAAAGTAAACTTTGACTACAAGGCAGTTTTTATAGCTAATCTTAGTGACCAGGCAGACACTATTCTCGAATACGCGGCTGCCCATCCAAGCGATTGGTTACACAAATACGATGAGCAAACTGTGCGTCTTTACGCAAAATTCAATCAACAATGGAACATGTACTATGCCGAAGAGGCACAAAAACTGCATATGCCTGTTGTCGTGATAGACAATGATGACTTCGAGAGTGGTATTCAGAAATCAATTAACATTTTGTTGGCTTAATTATGAATATTCAGATGAGAACTAAGATACTGGTTACTGCTGTTGCAGGCTCAGGCAAATCTACAATATGCAGAGCACTACAAGAGCTTGGATACTCCGCCCTTGATATTGAATCAATCCCTGGATTATTTGAGCTAGTGCATGAAGATACTGGCGAGCCAATGATTAAACATGACGCTGGCAATCTTGAACTAGTAGCCCAAGGTGACTGGAACTGCAAGGTTGATGAGTTGCAATCGCTTTTACAGAAGCAAACGGACGATGTGACGTACTACTGTGGGGCGATGAGTAACATTAAAGAAGTGCGTCATTTGTTCGATAAAGTTATTGTCTTGCGTGTTTCAGACGAGACGACCCTAAAGCGACTTAGTACTAGAAAGGTAGGTGAATTTGGGCGAACTGACGAAATACGGCAATGGGTGTTGAGTTGGAAGTCTGAAATCGAAGAAGAATGGATTGCCGCTGGCGGTATTGCAGTAAGCGCGGAGGGTAAACCTGATGAGGTTGCTCAACTTGTTGTTGTGGCTACGGACAGTCGATAGTTTTCGAAGTGCGGCCACGAGGGACTAGCTGTCACCAATCCAGTCCTCGGCAGCTTTAGTGATTGGTGTAGTGCTCGGGTTGGGCGTGGCTTTTTCAACCACTCGTGCAATTTGTTTTACAGCTGTTTTCTTCGGGGTAGGTTCTTCCTCGACCTTAGCTGGTTTTTGTTTTCTAGCAAATGTCGCTTGCGATACTGCAACAACGGCTTTGGCTATATCTTTGCTACCATCTGTAATGTCTGACCAGACAGTGGCTCTTGAGGCTTTACGGCTGATAACTTAGCGTAAAAGTTATAAGCAGGCAAATTGCTAATTTCACCCTCATCAATGTACGGCTTAAACAGTGGGAGCAAGAGATACTCATCCTGTGGGTTGCCAGAGCGAAATGTAATGACTGTACCGACATTGGCAAGAATAATTTGTACCAGTTGTTGATCGTCCTGCTGGCTGGTCGACTGCTCGGCCATCGTTAAAAAGAGGCGGTATTTTCGAGCCTCTGAAAGCATCTGGACGAATGACGCCGTGGCAAAGTTCTGGAACTCGTCAACATATAAATAGAAGGGTCGACGCTCAGCCTGGGTAATCCGAGCTCGACGAAGGCTGGCTAGCTGAAGTTTTGCCAGCACCGTAATACCAAAGAGCTCGGAGGTATCTTCGCCGATTAATCCTTTCGATAAGTTACAGATGAGTATTTTGCCGTCGTTAATGATGTCATCAAAATCAATCGTAGATGTTGGTTGCTCTAAGATTTGCTTGGCACTAGCAGAGAACAAGAAGCGTCCGATCTTCGCTGTTATACCGGCAGCCATCTTCACTTTCTGCATGTCACCGGCCTTACCTAGCTCATTCTTCCAAAAGTTTTTGAGATTTTTATCCTCAAGCGTCCTCACGATTGATTTACGATATTTCGTATCGTTGAGCAAATCAAAGACAGTGAATAGGGTCGGATTTTCGGTGGTAAGAGCGGTTTGTACCGTGTTACGCAGTACATACTCAATGCGGTGACCACCGGAGTCATCATCTGAGAATATCTTACGGAAAACCGAGATAGCCGATTCAGTAATAATATCCTTTTCGCGCAGGAGCTCATTGTCTTTAAGGCCTGGTGTCAACTCGAGTAAGTTCAAACCGATCGGATATTCAAGATCATCGGGATTAAAGTAAATCACGTCCTTCACGCGCTCGGGCGGTACATGACGAAGTAACGTTTCGGCCATATCGCCGTGGGGATCGACAACCGCAATCCCTTTGCCCTGCTGCATGTCCTGCACAATTTGGTATTGAAGCATCGTGGTCTTACCATTGCCGGTACCACCAATAATGTAGAGGTGACGTTCGCGCTCCTGAGCAGTTAAGCCAACTGGTGTTACTGTACCGTGGTGGAGGTTCTCGCCTAGTATTACGTCAAGTTCTCTGTTCTGTTTGAGAGAAATTGGTGCTGCTAACGTCCGGCTAAGCGACGTGACGAGGTTATCCGTTTGGGCTGTTTTGCCGAGTGGAAAATGGTAAAGACTAGCCAACTCACTGGCGGACAATACCATGGTTCGATGTTTGAGAAATGCTGGCATACGCGAAGTGAATGCTCGTACATTCAACTGTTTCATAACCGGTGTTTGCAGCCGGGCTTTGAGTGCCTGATATGAGGGCACACTATAGGCATGGAGTGATGTTTTAATCGCCGTCAGCCGTCGCTTTACTGCTTCGCCACTGTTCAGCTTGACTGCGGCACGTACATTGACGCGAAACAGCGGCTGATTCAGTTTATTGTGCATCGTTTCCATGAGCTCTTGTTCAAACGTGCTAAGGGTACGGGCGGGCTTTTCGCGTTTTGCCACTTGGATGCGTTCGTATTGAGCCCGCTCCGAGCTCGAATTACTTCGCTTCGTATAGGACGTGCCTCCGGAAGTCACATCACCAATTAGTTCGAGGACACCAAAGATTACCCGATTTACGCCACTGGTGAGCAGTGACCAGAGGGGTATATTCCGAGTGTTGAGCCGATTAAGCATATCTTCGTTCCCCAGTACCCGGCGAGCCAAGATCAAGGCTTCTCTTAGTCGCACCGGAGCAATGACAAGCTGTATGTGTACTGATTCGTTCGGCTCAAGGTTCGTCATGGTACTTGCAAGGTAGGCCACCGGATCATTCTGTTCGAGCGAACTGACAACCGAAAGTGGAAAGGCATAATGGCCAGTTTGCTTAAAGTCGATGACTTACATATTCTCTTGGACTTCCGGTATCGATACTTCAGAGACCTTTATTTGTGGCAGATACGCAATAACGGTTTGCTTGAGACTTTCTAGATGGCGATGTTCAACTTGTACAAGATAGCGGATACCGTCACCACGGGTCGATATAACCTCGAAGCTCATGACGATTGGTCGGCTGAGCAGTTTTTCGGTAAGGCTACGGCTGCCATAAAAGCCGTGCAGTACGGTGAATAGTTCAGTAGTTGCTTGTGGCGTTCGGGCAATGCTAGCGGGCGGTGTCAGTTCCAGCCATGCCATATCGCGGTGTTTGAGATAGTGACGGGTAGTAATAAAGGAAATGCCACGAACCAGCCAGTACGTAGCGATGCCAGCAATTACTACTGTAAGGATAAGCTGCCAGTGCTGGGTAACTGGTTCAAGATAGGTAACGGTGTCCATGGCTCGGCTCCTTTCTTGCTGTGAATAAACTTTGCAAAAATAGCGGCATCCCTTGAAAAAGTTCGAGTGCTAACGATGTTGAGACCTTTGGAGTTCATCTCAGATATTGTCCACGAACCTGTGACAGTATCGACTTTTGTTACATAAGCTACATGCCCCAGATCTCCGGCATCAGTCTGGTAGACAGCTCCAGCGGCTGGAATGTGGTCAACTTCGTAACCATCACGCTCGGCACGATCGTCCCAGGTATTGGCATTACCCCACGACGTGGGAATAGGACTGCCAGCCCATAGTCGCATGGCAAATGCCCAATAGGTGCAATTCCCCCAGGCATAGGTATCTCCCTCCACCGGCCCACCCATGTAAAAGCCTTGAGTCTCAGCTGCTTGAGCATTTGGGACACTTGAGAGAAAGCTCAGCACATCGGAACCCATGGATACTACCGCAATGAATGGGAGCGAGACAATAATCGCCATGGTCGCCAGTACGAGCGCGATCTGCTTCTTCATATTCCCACCAGTCATGATGTTCAATGTGAAGATAGCTGGGTTCATGTGCTATACAACTCCGCTGGGTTGGTCGTAATAAGAGGATGCTCTTTCTCGGAAGCCACGACTTTGATAGCCACATGGTTTTGGTCAGCAATGATCAGGGCATCACCACGTTCGCAGGTAAGGAGGAAGCTCTGCTCATATTCCGAGAGATTAAATTCCGATACAACATTTTTAATTGTTGTGGTGTCTTGTCTCATGAGGATACATAGCGCAGATTGCGAGGCGATAGCGCGACCATAATCACTTTTAAGGAAGTCATTAGCCTGCTGCGAGATAATCGACACACCTAAGTAGCTGTC
>JBPPME010000007.1:0-27373 GCA_051305895.1 Saccharimonadales bacterium (SeqCode) | reverse complement strand
ACTGTGCGCTTATCGGCACCAAAGAAGAGTGCGTCGCCATCTGCAGCATCGGTACTTTCCTTAATCGAAGCAAGTTCTGCCTCTGATAGGAATTTAGCAATTGGAGATTTTGCTTCACCGTTTTCGTAGATAATGTAGGCCAGGCCACCAGAACCTTCACTCTTAGCGATTTCCGTGAAACCATCAATCTGCGAACGGCTAAGGCTCGCTCCACCTTCAACACGAATCGCTTTCACCGTTTCGGCATTTTTGAATACACCAAATTCAGTATCTTTGAGTGCCTCACTCAGGTCGACAAGTTTCATATCAAAGCGTAGATCCGGCTTATCAGAACCGTAGGTATTCATCGCATCTTCGTATGAGATACGTGGGATATCCTCGGTCACCAGCTCTTGATCAGCAAAATCAATCACCAGATTTTTGATGAGTGGTTCCATCGTCTGACGAACGTATTCGCCCTCTTCGACAAAAGCCATTTCTAGGTCAAGCTGATAAAAGTCACCGTACAGACGGTCGGCACGCGGATCTTCATCACGAAAACAGGTGGCAATCTGGTAGTAACGTGGTACACCGGCAACCATCAACAGCTGCTTGAACTGCTGCGGTGCCTGCGGTAATGCATAAAACTTACCAGGATGGACTCGTGATGGCACGAGGAAGTCACGAGCACCTTCTGGGCTTGAGTTGGCTAAAATCGGCGTCGTAACTTCGGTAAAATCATGGTCATACATGTAGTCACGCAGATAGCGGTTGAAGCGGGCACGCTCCTTAAGTGTTGCCTGCATGCTTGGACGGCGTAGATCAAGATAGCGATACTTAAGACGTAGGTCCTCACCGGATTGTTGTCCTTCGTCTTTTGTTGCGACGGGAGCCGGTTCAGATTTGTTGAGTAAATTCAGCTCGCTCACGACAATCTCCACAGTACCAGTTGGTAGGGTTGGGTTCTTGAGCATTTCGTCACGCTCCTTAACGGTACCCGTGACGCGGATGACATATTCATCACGTATCGTCCCTGCTAAGCTGAAGGCCTCGGCTGCCTCGGGGTTGATGACCAGCTGCACGACACCAGTATGGTCACGAAGGTCGATAAATATCAAGCCGCCGTGGTCACGACGGTTATTCACCCAACCACTCACCGTGACGATTTCGGCGATTTTTTCTGTTGACTCAATGGCCAATGTTCTCATAAGTATTCTGTCCTCTAAAAGTTATTGTCTGATGACTGAAATGGGGTCGTAGCAAACAAGATCAGCGGCTAGTTGCTGACCCCAAGATTACTATTGATATTTCGCCTATCGAGACTCATCTGGCACCATTGTACCATATCTGTTATCTGATGTCAGAAATCCGACAAGTGGTGTGACTAATGTTATACTAGTCATAAGTGGTACGAACATAAACATGCATAGCTCTGATATTTATACCGAACTTAGTGCTGTCCTCGCGATTGTAGTGGGTGTTAGCTTCTTGATGCGTATCCTGCGTCAGCCACTCATTCTAGGCTATATTTTGACTGGAATTCTGGTCGGACCGGCAATGTTGAATATCGTTGGGTCTAAGGAAGCTTTTGACACATTCAGCCAAATCGGCATCACCCTACTGCTCTTCATCATTGGTCTCGGACTTAACATCACCGTCATCCGTAGCCTGGGACGAGTTTCGCTCATCACTGCCATTGCCATCCTCATCTCTGTAGGAGGTGTAGGCGCACTTGCCCTTTTGCTATTCGGTTTTTCGATTTCAACTGCCATTATCATGGGTGTTGCGCTATTCTTTAGCAGTACCATCATCATCCTTAAGGTATTGTCTGACAAAAAAGAGGTAAGCCGTCTCCACGGTCAAATCGCCATTGGCGTCATCCTGATCGATGATATCGTTGCTACACTATCTATCGTCGTGATTGCCGCGCTCGGCCAGGGTGGATCACTTGATATCAGTGATATTCTCGTACTCATAGCCAAGGCTGCCGGACTCGCCACTGCCCTCATCGTCGCTGGTGCCTGGGTTATGCCATGGCTCTTTCACCGTATCGCCAAGAACCAAGAACTTTTATTCCTCTCGACGCTGGCGTGGGGCTTCGGTATTGCCAGCGCTTTCGCACTCGCCGGGTTCTCACATGAAGTTGGGGCATTGTTTGCCGGCGTCAGCTTAGCCTCATTGCCATATGCCACTGAAATGAGCTCTAAATTAAAACCACTCCGTGATTTCTTCATCGTGTTGTTTTTCGTATCCCTTGGCGAAACATTTGTTTTTGATAATCTTTTTGAAATTCTCATCCCCGCTATCATCCTATCCGCTATAGTACTTATTGGCAAACCGCTATTTGTGATTACCAGCCTGGGTGCTATGGGATATACCAAACTCACAAGCTTTAAGGCTGGTATCCATCTCTCTCAGATTAGTGAATTCTCTATCATCCTAGTCGTCTTCGCTCGCCAAGTCGGAATGGTTGATGACCGCGCGACCAGTATCATTACTCTCGTGGCTTTGATTACTATCACTCTATCGTCGTATCTCATGAAATACGACGACGGACTGTACCGCATCTTTGCCCCACTGTTGAAAATCTTTGAGCGAAAGACCATCAAAGAGCAGGCGCACCAGAAGCACGAACTCTACACCGCCATCCTCTTTGGCTATCATCATGGTGGACATGAGTTCATCAAGCTCTTCCGCGACATGAAGCAAAAATATCTGGTAGTTGATTACGATCCAGAGATCATTGAACACCTTGAGTCACAAGGCATCCGACATGCCTATGGTGATGCAACTGATACCGAATTTTTGGAGGATATCAATGCCGGACGCGCCAAGCTAGTTGCAAGCACCATACTGGATGCTGATATCAATCGCTTGCTCCTGACATACCTCCATCATCATACTAAAGATGTCGTATTTATTTGCCACGCCCACACTTACGAAGAAGCGCTCGAACTCTATGAGCATGGAGCAGCGTACGTCATTTTGCCGCGCTTTCTGGGATCAGACTATATCACTAGTCACATTAAAAAACACGGTACTAACAAGCGAGAATTCGCCCGCTTCCGCGAACGTCATATCTCTAGTATCGGCAAAAAGGCTATCGATGCACTCGACTAAACGTCTTCAGCTCGAGGCGGTTTGTTATTGCCGCGTGGATTACCTTCGGCAACTGCCCTCAGGTCATCGTGTGCATCAAATTCATCAATAATCTTCTTGCCAAGCAGTGTCTCAATAACGTCCTCTAGACTGAGCAATCCAACTGTCTCGCGATATTCATTCACTACGACAAATAGGTGGTGATGAACTTTAAGAAATGCCGCTAGTGCCTTATCAAGTGTCTGATCTTCACGAATGTAGTAAACACGCGACTCCATTACGGTCTCGACCTTCGGCGTGTGTTTCTTAACCGAATCGATTACCAGCAAATCTCGTGTGTGCAGCATACCGACGACATGATCAATATCCCCATCAATAACCGGTAGACGACTATGTCCGGTTTTGTGAAGATCATCAAGGACGAGCGGACCGAGCAGTTCTGATCGCTTGACCGAATCAATCACACTTCTGGGCGTCATGGCCGACTCAACAGTCTTGCTACTAAATGAAAGCCCTGAAGTAATCAATAATTTCTCGTCATGCGTCAGAATGATGTCCGCCTGATTGACGAAATGAAGAAGCTCCTCACGTGAGCTAATATGAGTTTCCTTTGGAGCAGCGCTAATCGATCGCAATAGCCCCATGATAATAGATTGGCGCGAAATAAAATCGATCAAGGTAGACTCGTAACGACTATAGAGTTTCTGCGCTGTACTGCGGATCAATGGGGTCTGTGCCACAACACCATACTCTAGTGCCACTACAACACTCACAATAACGCCCCATACCCAATCAAATACCACTACACCGAAGACGACAGCAAGCACTAGTAGAAGAGAACTTATAACACGTTGTAGCGACAGCAAATCACCATAGACCACTTCACGTGTTAGGATAGCTTTTGCTTCTGCGTCACCGTCTTCCGCTCGGCGCTTAAGCTCGAATTCACTGAGTTCCGACGACTCGATTACGATAGCCGCCACCCCTACAAGAAGCAATAATATAATAATGTAGATCAAAATAAATATGGTAGTCATTCCCCTTATTGTACCTCAAGCTGCAGTTGTGAGGAGTGCGTTTTTTCGCTATACTATATGCAGTAAGTAGGGAGTTAAAACTGTGACGAAGAACACATGGATTATATTTATCGCGGCTTGCGTCGTGTTGTTTGGCGGACTCATTTTCCTAACCAAAAAGGATGCTGTCGATGTCAGCCAGATTGATACTAATAACCCGATAGCGGCAAGGCAGGATTCAGGTAATATCGGTGATCATATATTCGGCAAAGATGAGAGCAAAGTAGTGCTTATTGAGTATGGTGATTTCCAATGTCCAGGCTGCGAAGGTGCATATATGAACTTGAAACTATTAAAGGAGAAGTATAGGAATCAGATCACTTTCATCTTCCGTAACTTCCCCCTCACCACCATTCACCCGAATGCAAAAGCCGCTGCAGCTGCTGCTGAAGCTGCCGGTCTGCAAGGCAAATACTGGGAAATGCATGACGCGCTCTATGACAATCAAGCCGCCTGGAGCACCGAAAGTATTTCAGCTCGCATTGATACGTTCGCATCATACGCTAGTACCATTGGGGTGAAGGATATCGAAAAATTCAAGAACGATTTATCAGCATCAGAAATTGCAGACAAGATCTCCTTCGATCAGGCACTCGGTGCAAAAGCGGGCGTCACTGGTACGCCAACTCTCGTACTCAATGGCACTAAAGTTGATGACGAAACCATCACAGATATCATCCAGGGTAGCGGCACCAAACTAAATGAAAAAATCGTAACGCTCCTCAGGCAAAACAATATCGCCCTACCAGGCGAAAAGAAAGAATAGCTTTTCTAGAGAAGAGTAGGGAAGTACAATTGAAAAACACCCCGGTGCCTTGGGGTGTTTTCCGTTTTTGAGATGTAACCTCGGAAAGAGGCCACAGTAGTTGAACTGTACGTTCTAATGTGCGATATACAGTTGCCATTCGGCAGGCACCACATCCACTGCGATCTTTTTGCTCCGCGATGGGGCAAAATCGATTGCTATTGGCATGTAGTTTGTACTCCTTGTGCTATGTACAGCCCCGCGTATTCGACCTTTAAATATTACTATTTTTCGTGTTTTTCACGCGGAACACAAGAGCTATAATATCAATCTAAGAAGCGGGCGTCAAGTCCCCATGCCATACAAAAACAAGGCTTATGTTTTAATACTAAAATATTCGTAAACGTTTTGCAACAAGATAAACAAAGATTATGAGAGTAACCGTAAAACCGACCACTGCAGTGAACGCCCATGTCTCTTTCATGAACGGCAGGGCAATATTCATACCGTACATACCATAGAAGACATTCGGTAAGGTTATTAACACCGTGAAGACTGTGAGAGTCTTCATTCGCATATTAAGTGTATTGTTAGCGATCGTACTGTAGGCGTTGCGAATACTCTCCACTCGCCCACCATAACTCTCCACTGCTACAAGCAACTGTTGGATTTGCAGACCTATATCGTCGAGTTCTTCTGTGACACTCTCCGGAATGGCATCATGTTTCGTATCTTTTAGTCGTTGCATGACTGCTTTGATACCACCGAGGTTCATGCGGTATGTCGTCAGATTATCCTCGACCGTCACAAAGTGAATGAAGTCATGATTGGTGACTTCATGAGTTCGCAGACGATTACCAGTGTCGTTAATACTGCGTTCGGTATGTTTCAAGAGTTCATCAAAATTCATTACACATGAAATTACTACACTCAGCAACAGTCCGACTGGCTGTGGTTCACGCGACAGCTCTGAGGTCAACTTAATGTGATCGAGTGGGACCGTATTACCGAGTGACAGTGTAAAGAATTGATCGGGGCGGACGACAACTAGCAACGGATAGGTCGTTACGCGTCCCGAACGGCCAAGTACTGGCATACGGAGAAAGATATAGGCATCATCTTTCTCTGTAAACTCTACGCGTGGCAGCTCGTGATGGTCACGCACGTCATAGACAATATTGCGATCAAGCCCATACATATCGATGAGATAATCGAGCTCTTGGTCGTGAAGATTACTAGCATCGACCCATACCTCATGGCGAGGTGGCGAATCGACCTGTATAAATTCCTCACCCTGTGAGCGCTTTACGTAATAACGCACCATGTTGCCCTTTAGTATACCGCTTTTGCTTACGAAACACCACTTCGTCAAAAGTATCTGCAAGCTTTGCTTTTTGCGTAACGGCTTTTCAGTAGCAGGACTGTGACAGTGAAGATACGTGTGCGCCCCAGGTCATGAAGATGATATGCAAACTATTAACAAAGCCACGTATCACACTTTGCTAGAGTATTCTTCGTGAGCTTTCACGAGCCTGTTCTTGTACAAGTTCTAGAGTGATATTCTTGGCAGATACGTACACTGCTTTCTCATTAGCTGCAGAACATGTTGAGCTTAAAAAGCGTATTTAGATAACTAAGACTACCAAGTTCGGTTATACCATGTCTACTTGGTAACAACTTCATGTACTTGTCGGCTTGGGACAAAATGCTCCCGAGGTCGCGGGCAATACTAGCTGTTAGCGTATGGGTACCGAATAGTTCTATAGCCAGAACAGGGTCGACGATATACAGTCAACCACCCTCTTCGGTATCCAGCTCTTTCCTTACGTCAACCGAAATAACAACCTAAGCTTTTGCGCCGATCGTGACAACGCCATAAAACACCATAAAGTTTTCCATAACAGATATATTATATAAAATGTATATCAAGTCTAATTAGAAACGTTCGAGACCATTACCACCACTATGACGACGGAGAATTCGACGCTTATAGCCGCGCAGGAAAAGCCAGATACCAACGACAAGACCAATAAGCACCAATAAACCTGCACCCGTTGCAATAATTATAGTCCATGGAACAACCCAGAATGATTTCGTTACTTCAATTGTTTCATTCTTACTACCATAAGTAAAGGTTGCGCTAACAGTATAATGTCCGAAGCTTCCTAAATTTTTAAGTAGAATATCCCAACGACGAGCACTGTCTGGAAGGATCATATCTTTAGGATCATCATTATTGAAGTCAGTTTCATAGACTACCTTGTCGCCCTGTTTGACCGATACTTTACCGAACGGAGCTACTTGTAGATTACCTTGGTTAGCAAAACGTACGGCCAGTTGCATATCATTAGAGCTATTAAAATATTCTCCTGTCTTACCGTCCTGTTGAATATTAAAATCAGTCATCACGAGCTGTTCTACGGCATCCCCAGATACTCTCAGAAGGATGAGCGAGGCTGCACTTGGGCTAAGGTTGACCTGTCCCCCACTTGCAGGATCTGATGGCATGAAGCGGAGCGCACCAAAGTAACCACCTGCTTGAGCGTCCTTCGGTACCGCAATAACCACATCAAAAGTCACCGCTTCACCAGCTGGTATAGTTACATCCTCAAGCGGTTTCATAAAACGCTTTAAACTGTGCGTTGGAGCATATTTATTCTCATCAAGAATCAACGATGGCGTCCCACGTTCATCACCAGCTACGAAATCGTTTTCAATCGGATGGACGGCGGTAGCACGCTTTGTAATATTGGTAACTGTCACCTGTACCGTCTTACTCTCACCTGGGCTCACTACAATATCAGAGCGAAGCGGAGAAATCTTGAGAACATTCACCGTTTCTGCAGAGGCAACCGGTGCGATTGCGCTTACAGAAATAACCGCAGCCACTGCTGCTAACATCACTATTCGAACGCTTTTTTTGATACGAGACAACACAGATACACCTACATTCACCTTACGTAATTGTATTTATAATAGCAGACGTGCTTACGTTTTGAAACAAATCAACACTTCCGAAATAGAAGTGTCGATTTGTTCTTGTTTCACGTAGGTTCTCTAAAACTTGCCAGTTGCAATAAGAGATAGTTCCGCAAAGTACCTACCAGCCGGTGTATCAGGTGAGATACTTGCACCAAATGTCAGCTTCATATTCTTGTTACTTGGTTGAGTCTGAACATCTGGATCTGGTGTTGTATTTAATGTATCCAAAATCGGATCACCGTAGATACTCGATACACCAGTCGCGTTACCATTTACCCAGTTTAGGTGGAATGCTGAACCACTATAATTAGAACCTGCTACAGCCTGTAGTGTACCTGTGGCGCTAAGTGTTGAATCTGTCGTAGTATCGGCAGCTACCTTTACACCAAACTTTGCTACACCCGCGTCTTCATCTACATTCGCAAAGTCACTTACGCCCGTAGAAGGCATGATTTCACAAACTGTCGGGGTTTCAACACGAGCTAGTCCGCCACATGTACGATTATTCTTAAGGTTTATTACAACGCCAGATGCAGCGTTACTCGATACCTGTGTGTAAATATCACCTGTGCTAATTTTATTAGCACTGAGTGCTTTGACTGAACCAGTCGTCTCACCAAGTTCGAGAGTTGGTGTATTAACACCAGCGCTACAACCAACGCCAGTAATCGCCGTACTTGATACACAGAAAGTTAGACTTTCCAGTACTGATCCACCGACGGCAATTCCATTAGTGATGCTGAGGGCCATACTGCCGTCGTCGATGTATGCACCTGGGGTGGTGGCCACATAAGCACTAGCCACGGTATTGTCTACATAGCTAACAATGCGCGCGTATAAGGGACCGGCCGCAGTAGGGTTGTGGACATTTGCAACCTCTACTGAGAATGGTGTGTCAGCCGTAAGTGCACTATTTACTAATAAAGTATTGCTGGCTAAATCTGACACATTTGTACCTGTAGCATTTTCTACGCTAAATCCGCCCGGTACGGCACAGCTTTCACCAATCAGCGGAGTATCACTACAGAAATCAACTATAAACGCACCGGCACCTGCTGTCTCAGGCGTAAAGTTAATTTTGTATGTCACTCCACTAGCGTCTGCAACAGAGCTACTTAGCTCAATCGAACGCGTCGTCACTTGCGCAGCTGAAGCAAGCACCGGTAAGACGGCGGAAATTAGCAATGCAAATGCAGCAGCTAAAATACCCACACGTCGGTCAAATAATCTAAAGGAACTCATATCCCTCGTTCTCCTATCCACCTTTAAAAGTTTTTTGTGTTGTGTTTAGTAACGAGATAAGTATATCACGCTAGTGTCTACTTTTGTCAAGTGCTTTTTCCGCTATTTTTCCAATCCTATGCGTCATTCTGTTTTTTCTCGTAAGCATCCCGTTCTTTGAGTATTTTCTTATGCAACGTCACGAGCTGACTGCGTCGACCAAGCCAGTATGCGGGTATCAGAAGTAACAGCATTACGATAAGGGGTACCCAGAGAATAATCTTTTGCACTGCTATGCCTCCTTGTCCCTGCGTATCGGTTACACCTGTCGTCGTGGCATCGACTTTACCGTTCGACACCGCGACGAGCTGTAAAAAGGCACTCACACCATTGGCATCAGTGACGCGGATATTCACGCGGTAGATTCCCGCTTTCTTATACACATGCGCAATATTCACCAGTCCTGGTAGTGACTGACTCTTGAGTTCTGATGATAATCCATCACCCCAGTCGATACTAAAGGCATATGGACCCGTACCTCCGGTAAGCTGTAGTGGCCAGCTCAGTTCCGTACCCGCTGCTGCCGAGCGGCGGCCATAGGAACTCGTAAGCGTAATGAGCTGACCGAAGGCCGTGAAGCGTGTATCGTTATAGGTCACAGTCATAATATTAGACGTCGGACCTGCCTGTTCAAGTTCATCATACACTATGGCACTGAGCTCATTAATACCCGCGAATAGGCTGACTTGAATACTAAAGCTACCTCCCTCGCATATAACTGAGCCGACCATAACCCCGTTATTATAAATCTGCACCAATAGGCCTGCTGGACAAATACCGCTGACAGTTATTGGCGAATTGTCAAATGATGCACCGTTACCAGGTGTACTTATAGTCGCGCCCACTGTTGGCGGTGCCTGTGGCTTGGTAGCCTCAATACCATACGAGCCAGGTTTCGGATCGGGCGTCGGTAGTGCCGTGATAGCTGATACATTCTGCACCATTGCTACGAGCGTCAACAAAAAGGCTCCGATAAGCGTTGGGAGAATTCTTTGCATGTGAAGGTGAATGATACCTATCATAGTTATGTTTATTGTAGCGTGCCTCAGCCTCTAGTGAAAGTGGCAGGGAATATTTGGTATTACTTCTTAAACTTCGGGTTGCGGAACCTACTGCGTGTCCAGCGTACGATACGCCAGACGAAGTAGGCGATGACTGCTAGAACAGCGATGACTGCTGCAATAAACCAGCCCGGGAGGTACCAAAATGATGCCGAGCCATTGATTTCACGGGTTGGATTACCATTCTGACCATAGTACAAGCTGATTGTCGCCGAGTAGTAGCCAGGCCACAGACTTGGTTCGGCACAAGTCTTTGCCTGTGATTTCTCTCCATTGAAGTTGACATCGTCAGACTTTAGTTTAATACACGCTGCATAGGTTCGTGATTGCCCAATAAGTGCGAGCGAATCAGCTGGATTGACGTCGTTAATGGTATATTCTTTACCGAATATATTTTTTAATGTAATAGTGCCCGCCGGAGCTTCAGTAACATTACCATTATTTTTGAGAGTATAGGCCATCGCTTCAGGTTTCTCGGTCATAAAGGACTGATACTTACTCTTGGTAGCATCGTATGCGCCAAATTTTTCAAGTTTAAGATCTTCATTTACCTTACCAGGTATCTGAGTAAATACGAGCGTCACACCAGAAGCACTCAATCCCACATTACCAGCATCTCCAGAGCCACTTGAATACACTATAGCACTATAGTAGCTGCCAGCACCGTGACCTTTCGGAATAGTAACGTCCATATCAAGCGTCTTACTTTTGCCTGGTTCAATTGTTACTGTCTTTGGCACAGTAAGAAATGGCTTGAGAGACCATGTAGTCTCTGGTGCATCCTCATCAAGGAAGAGCTTTGGTGTACCACCGTCATCAGTAAAAGTAAAATCCACAATACGAAGATTAAGATCGAGTGAGTCTGTATTGTCGAGATTGCGAATAGTCAGCTTATCCTGAACTGATTGACCCGGCTCGATGACATAGTTTTTCTTCGGCACGATGCTCAATGATGCCGATGAGACGGCGGATACTGGTGCAGCAGGCACAGCATATGCAACCGCGATTAATACTGCAAAAGCAGCCATAGCAATACTTCTCAAACGTTTCATTTCTCCTAATTTCCTCACATTTTACTGTCTATATTAAGTATAAGTTGTATTGTATCATCAAAAACGCCCGCTGGCTATGAACGTAACTGTTGTTGTATACACACCGGCACGTAGGTCTGGGCTTGAGTTCAAGATGTAACTAACAGTGAACTTTCTCATCAAGCTCACATTCGGTGAATACGCTACAACATCACCCGCTACAAACTTGTACCTATTTGGGGTGCCGTAATCAGTTGCTGGTATGGCATTCGCCCATGTACCTTCCGGATCATTACCTACCGTCGGACTATTATTAGCTACGAGATTAATGCCGAATTGATTACTTCCTATTTTGCTCTCAGTTGGAGTTGTTGGAGTATCAATGACATTAGTACCAGCACTCGGCGGGCTACCGTTGACCACTATGGCAAAGCCACCACTAGCATTGGTACCCACTGCCATTTGCGATTGTGCTACGAGGGTCGAATTCGAACTAAGCTCGCCCATGTCGGTATAATAATTACCATTAGTACCGGCACAGTCATCGTAGACGACCTCGGCAAGACAAAATAATAACATCGGAGGAACTTGCGTCTCAATTGTGATAGGGGTTGTTGCTTGTCCTCTGACCGATCCAAAATCAATCTGTGAACCAGTAGCATCGGTCGACGCATGAGTACGTAGGCGGATAGAAAACGCTTCATCTGCATCTGATGGGTTCACCATCGCATCGAAGGTATATGACGACAATGGGCTATCCGCATGCATCAGCGTTGGCGATCGACTAAGCACGAGATGATTCGTTGAGGCAGATGTTATAGAAAAGCCTGTCTCGCCCAACTGGGCATTGAGCGTTGCATTTGAAACATTGAGCCCCTCCGGTACGTTACATGGCTCATACGGAATAGGATTGTCACAAAATAACAAATCAATCGAGCCGACCGGATTGGGACTCATATAGCGGAACGACACCTTGTATGAAGTAGTGGCCCCTGGCTTCGTACTCTGCATATACAAACTTCGCTCCGCAAGACGCAACGCTACTGAATTTGGCACGGCAAAAATAAATAGTGCCAAAAAGAGACATATCAATTCCTCAGACCACACATGTCGCCAAGAGAAGATAAAGGCATGAAGCCGGACAAGAAGATGTTTCATACGTTGTATTGTACTAGATGTCCGATGGTCTGCGTAGTAATCAAAACCAGCTCCACGTGGGAGCTGGTTTCATAATATACTCTTTTAGATTAAATTTAATACTTTGGAGAAGCAATGTAGTTGATTTTTGTAGTATAGATACCAGCTGGAGTAGTCGATGCGATATTTGCAATGTAACGAACTTTACCAGAGACACAGTCTACGACCGCACCTTCAACATCTGTTGTTGCCGCTAGAGGAACGGGGATCTGGTTAGAGGTTTCGTCGAATGCAAATGCTGTATCAATAGCATCTGGTAATACATCTGGGCTATCTGCAGCATCAGTATATTGAGTGTTAACCGCACCTGTACCGCCGCCATAGTTTAGAGCAGGCGACATAGACCAGAGTCCAGGTTCGTGATAGCTAGGGTTACTACCAGTTTGGGTTACAGTACTGGAGTGAACACCAGCTACGTCGTTATCGTCACCATTCTGGAATACCTTACCTGAATCACGCTCCTTTGCGTAACTCACGAGATGGTTAGCGTCAGAACCATTGTCGAGAGCGAGACCAAATTGTTCCTTACCGGCAATTGGGACGTCTGCATTACTGCCAATGGCATCAATCTTGTCACCAACCGTATTAGAGAGAGTTACACCTGAATAGTAAACAGTCGCACCTCCAGAGGAGTTGGAACTGAGACGCCAATATGAGTGAGTACTGTACGTCTTGTCGGTCTCTAGTGAGTTCTCTCCATCAGGATTACCCATTTCCAGACCATTTGCACTTGTTAGCGGGTCACTTGCATTCATAGACTTTACAACAGGATCACAAGGACCATGTGCGGTCTTACCACCTGTAGCAAGTGCAAACTGACTACCAGCACCACCCGTGCTATCGAGTGTGTATGGGTCAACTGTGCCGACCGAGAAATCCATGGTTTCCAAGACTTTCGTCATAATCTGAATCGACTGATTCATGACGTTAGCTACGGTCACACCACCGTCGATGACGTTTGTATCGGCGCGGTTAGTTGTGTCGTCCCAGTGATTGATACGTACAAAAAACTCGTCAGCGCCAGGGTTGGTAATATAGTTAGTATTTGTACCAAAGAATACAACCTTTACTCTAGTGCCAGCAGAAAAGCCAGTGCCGGTATTAGCAAGTGTAATCTGGTTGTTTGCGCCGGTATACCCACCGCCTGCGCCAAGAGTTTCAGAACCGGACTCATTATTCTGAGCGGTCATACTCCAACCAGTGCTTGCAGTCCATGTAGTACCATTTAGATAGTACACCATGAAATTGCCACCTGTTGTGGTTGCCGCTGGAACAGACGAAACAATACCGTCTGGATTCTCTGTAGGCGATGACGCATCAGTATTTGTTACATAAGTAGCGAATGCAGCTTCTGTTGGAGCAGCTGTTACGATATTGAGATCACTCTTGTAGGCATCCCATGTACCGGCATCACCATTATTAAGGCGTGCATCATCAGCAATGTTATATGGGTTATTGCCAGGACCCTTACAGTTACCAGCTGGAGTAGTACAGTACTGGAATGTCATGGCTTTGATATCTCTAGCCCCGGTACTATCACTACTCACCTTAAAGTCGAAGGTGTTACCTGTCTGTTGACCATTAGCACCAGTATTTGGTCCGGCATAGGTTGTATTACCCGAACCATCCTTGCTGTCCCAACCTGGAGCTGCGCTCGAAAGCGTCAGGCTACGGTCAGTCAACGGGTTTAATGCATCGGCAAGTGCCACCCCTGATGGGAGAATCGTCGCAGCTACAAGAGCCACGGTAGCACCGAGCAGCGACCCACGCTGAACGATTGTTTTGAGTGTATACATTCGTATATCTCCTTGAATTAGTGTTTATTTTTGTCCACCCTTATACAGGGGGTTACAGGCGTATTTTACCATCAGTGGTATGTAAGTGCAATATACTTATCCACAACATTCATACATTTTTAAGATTCTTAATATACGGGTATAACAACAGCTGAATAATCGCCGCTATAATGCCCAGCTGGCGTAGAATTTGAAATATTCATGATCATACTGACTGTATAGCTTGTCTGGCCAGATGCTGTCTGACTACGGGCTACGACGTCACCGCTCTCATACTTAAACATGTTTGTTGTTGCATACTCATTGTCGACGACTCCATAACTAAACTCACTTGATGGTGACTGGACAGGATCGGCGCCGACATTTGGCAACGTATTGGCGACAGCATTAATACCAAACTGCTCCGTGCCAGGAATCGATGCGGTTGGCGTGGACGGAGTACTCAGTGTGTGACTGCCATACTTCGGCGGAGTTCCTGTGATTTGCAACACATAGCCAGCGCTCAAATAGTTACGGATGTGTATCACCATAGTCTTGGTCGCAGCGTGTTCAGCCGTTAGGACTCCAAGATTTGACTCACCCTGATCGACGATCACTTCTAGTAGTGGTTCATTACTTGAGATAGTACCGAACGCAGCCGTACTGGGGCTATTTGACTGTTGCACTGTCATATCACCGATTGAGACCTTAGTACAGTAGTTTGTTGAGCAGCCTTCCTGCTGCGCTCCAGCGTTGAATTCCATTTCAGTCGCCTGATAATTCGTCGAGCTCGATGTTGTAGCAAGCACCGCATTTACCCTGCCACTAACTACCAGCAACACTGCCAGCAATATAATGTATAATGCGTAGCTCCACGCTCGTTGTCTTTGCATAAGCACCTTACTAGTCATTATCACGTATAAAGGGTTAAAACTCAACTAGCATGAAGCTTATAAGTGTAGTAAGCTATTCGTAAGCATAATCATAAAAAACACAATACCATGGAACCCGACAAAAATACCCCTAAGGATGCCGATAAGGTAGCGGCAGAAAAGCAAAATACTCCGGCTGATGCCCTGAGTCTTACCCCTGATGAACTCCGACAAGAAGCCGCAGAGACGGCAGTAGATTCACCGACGCCAGCATCATCAACGGAAAAAAAGAAAGTATCGCCAATCAAACGCTTTTTGCGTGCGGTAAATGTGTATTTACTAGCGTTCGTACTATTACTAGTCGTCGCTGGCATCGTAACAGTCGTCTATTATCTCAATAGCCAGAAAGCTCCTGAAGAACCAGATGTCGCCAGTCAGGGGCTGACGCAAGACGCACTGAAACAGCTAGCTAATACAGATGCGACGGTCGGGAATACTTCACAAACACTCACTATCCAAGGCAATGCTGTTATATCAGGACAAACGCTCACACGTGGCGACCTCAATGTGGCGGGCAATTTCCAGACAGGCGGTACAATTCAGGGACCAAGTTTGACCGTTTCAGGAGCTACAAATCTTGGCGATACTCAGATTAACACCTTACAAGTCGCAAGCAACACTGCCATTCAGGGCAGTACAACAATGCGCGACCTCAATGTCGCCGGCACATCAACCTTCAGTGGCGCGATGACCGCTTCACAAATTACTGTTTCACGACTTATACTCAGTGGCAACGCGACCTTGGAAATACCAAATCATATAAGCTTCACTGGTCCGACACCTAAACGGGATATTACATCTAGCACGCTGGGTTCCGGCGGATCAGCCTCGATTAGCGGCTCAGATACGGCGGGCATAGTTAGTATCAATACTGGCAACAACCCTCAGCCTGGCTGTTTCATACAGATCACATTTGCCCAAGCATTCAGCCGACAACCTCGCGTCATCATCAGTCCTGTCGGAGCAGGTGCCGGACAGACCCAGTATTACGTCAACCGTAGTACAACCAGTTTTAGTATCTGTACCGTCAATGCCGCACCAGCAAACCAATCATTCGCATTTGACTACTTCATCACCTATTGATTGTTACCTATACATCCACAAAGACATCGACATGGTCAGCCTTTACATACATGAGGGCGTGTGACACTTTGAGTGATTTTTCACCTTTGGGCGTCTGAATAGTGATCGTACAAGGTACAAGCATACAGATGAAATTATGATGACCCGGCAAGATATCGAATGGACCTGTAGCATTTACTGCACTGATACTGTACGCATCGCCCTCATAAAATACCTCAAAAGGTGCGAAGACCTTAGTAGTCATGATTAGCTTGTCATGGCTTGCAGTAGTCTGTTCAGCGTCAACTATCTCTGTCATTACTTATCCTTAGGAAGAGTCTCAGCGTGCTGAGTCAACTCTTCACTAATTACCTCGCTCTTGAATTCACCCTTACCGATAATTGCTTCGACACCGTCAAGCGTTTGCTCACGTGTCATGTGCTCACCCGGAACACCACTTACCTTTTCCATGACGTTGAAGCGCTGTTTAAAGAATTCTATCAGTTGCTTTGCCTTGTTATAGTCGTCTCGGTCTTCAGCCGAAAGTTCAGACTCGCCGATAATAGCGATAATGCCTTTGAGTGATTCATATTTCTGCAAAATAGCCGTCGCCCGCGTAGCCAGATCATAGTGTCGCTCACCCACGACTTCGGGTGTGAGTAGACTCGACTTCGACGCCAAAATATCAACCGCCGGACGAATACCCTGTGCGGCGACCGCACGAGAAAGCACGATCGTACTGTCAAGTTCATGTTGAATCATCTGCACGGCCGGATCAGACAAATCATCAGCTGGTACGTAGATAGTCTGTAGAGCTGTAATAGAGCCGTTTTCGTTACTAGCCAGACGATCCTGAAATGTTTTCACGTCACTAAATACCGTCGGCTGATAGCCACCCTCAGCTGGAGTTTGATCTATGATGGTCGACACCTCGTTGCGCGCTTGAATGTAACGATACATATTGTCGGCGAAGAGTAGCACGTCCTTTTTTTGGTCGTCGCGGAAGTATTCAGCAAGTGTAATAGCCGAAAGTCCTATGAGACTACGCTGAACCGGATTTTCATTCATCTGTCCAAAGAACATGGCGGTCGTTTTCAGCAGGTCGTTGTCCTGCAGTGTCTTGTATAGCTCGTGCCCTTCGCGGATACGCTCACCGATACCTGCAAACATACTGATGGCACCCGAACCTTCAGCAACGTTGTTAATAATCTCCATTGTGAGTACCGTCTTGCCAACACCGGCACCACCGACAATACCGATCTTGCGACCTTTCACAAATGGCGTAAAGAAGTCGAGAACTTTTAGCCCTGTTTCGAGTACATCATTTGAACGATTCTCGAGACTGGTCTCTTGAAATGCTGGCGAAAAAATCGGGCGCTTAGCCATCTTATCGAGAACTGCCTGATCAAGCTGCGGCTTACCGTCAATCGGTCTCGCCATAGCATCCCACACGCGACCGATCATCTCTTCACCTACTGGAATCTCAAGGCTGTGACCAGTACGTGTCACTCCATCACCTTTTTTAATGCCGTAGTCGCCACCGATATTGAGACATACTGCCATATCGCCATGCATCAAGCTGCTCACTAGCAGCGGCGATTGCTTCTCATTGTCGACATAAAGCATTTCGTTAATGTCAGGCATGTCTTCAATAAACTGCACCTTGATGACGATACCCTTCAGGCTACGCACAATGCCTTTTTTGTATATTTTCTGTTCACTCATTCTGCCTCCCCAGCACGTACCTTCTTCAATCCAGCTAAGCTCTCTTTTAGACGCGTATCCACTTGATTACGCTTAGCACGGTTAAACTCGACATGAAGCTCATTGGCATTATTGACCGACCGCTCCTTGGCCGCTGACATCGCTTTGAATCGACTTGCTACTTGGGCAAGACGACTGTCATAGATGAATTGTGAAATCGTCAAACGTAAAATTGAATTCTCCAAATACGCTGCCACCGCGTACGAACTCGGTTCAAAAATGTGAGTTTTTTCGCTTACGATATCCTCACTTGCTAACGACAAGTCGGCTACGCGGCCTTTACTCGACACGACTTCACTCAGATCGACCTCCTTAACTTCCTGCTGGCTCAATGAAACGTAGTCCTGATAGAAAATACGGCCTTTGGCGTATTTTTTAATAATTTCTAGTAGTGGATCGACATTGATGTAGTCTTTTTCCGGTAAGTCGAAATAGTAGGTGTAGTCCACGTGCGCTTGTGTCAGCTTTAACGCACCGTGATGTCCAATGACCAACACATCATGCCTAGCCACATCATAATAATCGGTAACTTTGCGGATGAGGCGCTGGTCGATGTCACCACTCAGACCACCTTTGGCCGTGATGAGAATCAGCAATTCCTTATCAATCATTGGGTTATCTTCAGTACGCCCGAAATTAAATAGCGCATCCACACGGATTTGCTTATAAATATTCCAAACAGTATCGAAAAATTGGTTACTAATGAGTACTTTATTTTTAGTTTTAGCAATTTGCATACTACTCAGACTTTCCAAGGCAGATGTGAGACTTACGACAGAGCGAACCGATGACTCCTGTCTCTTAATTTCTAGCGGACGCCTCACGATTTCTTCTCCACTGGTGGTGTCGCCGTGACCGCAGCAGCACGAGTAGCCTCCTCGGCTTGACGTTTCTTTTCAGCCTCGAGCTTGATCTGCTTTTCAATAATAGCCTTCTTCGCCTCATCAATCGTCGTGACTTCGGCCTTCAGTGCCGTCACGAGCTCGTCAAAATTACCGCTACTGTCTTTATCTTCCTGAAGTTTCGGTGCATAATCGTGAACCTTAGCTTTTAATGCGGTAATGTCTACAATCTCCTCTGGACTGCTGCCAAGCACAATGCTCATCAGGAACTGCTGTTCGGTAAAATTGTAGATCTCACCAATTGCTTGATTCATCAGCTTGAATAGTACCTTACCTTTGTCATAATCAGCCTGAGCCTGCGGACTAAGCTCAGTACCGAAGTGCGCATATTCTTCGGCTGTACGATAGCCGGCCAATGTGAGGTTGAGTTTGTCGGCCAGTGCCTTCTGACGCTTGTTTTGCCCAACGCCACCCACACGCGTCACCGAGAGAGCCGTACTCACTGCTGGACGCATCGTGTCCTTGAAAATCTGCCCATCCAAAATCCATTGACCATCAGTGATGGACATGACATTGGTCGGCAAGTACGCCGTGATGTCACCCCCTGGAGCATAAATAATCGGGATAAGAGTTTGACTAGCGTGATTCGATTCCGTTTTACCGCCACGCTCAAGGAGACTGGAGTGCGTATAAAACATATCTCCCGGATAGCTATCACGGCCCGGTGAAACACCTGCAATCAGCGAGATTTCACGATACGCCTGCGCATGAGCCGTCAAATCATCGTAAACTACCAATGTATCCATGTTACACTGATGCCAAAAGTATTCACCATGCGCCGCGCCAACATACGGTACCAAATAAGTAAGGATAAGTGATTCAAACGAATTACTCACCACTACCACGGCTTTTTTGAGGGCATCATTTTTTTTCAAAGTGCTCACGAGCTCCGCCACGTCATGCTGACGCTTGGCGATAAGTACATAAATGACGGTGACGTCTGTGTTTTTCTGGTTGATAGCTACTTGTGCCGCTAGAGCCGTCTTACCCACCTTACTGTCGCCCAACAGCGCCATGCGTTGCCCTCTCGCCAGTGAATATTCGAGATCTAGTATTGTCACGCCAGTTTCTATTGGCGTATCGAGTAATTCACGTTCATAGAGCATTGGTGCGCTATGGAAAACATCCCATTCTTGATCAGGCTGAATTGGCCCCTCACCATCAATCGGCTCGCCAAAAACGTTTACGACGCGACCGATGAAGTTTTTGCCTACTGGCGTCATGATATCATCTGAGTCAATCACACACACATCGCCGATATGCAGCGGTGATGGATCAAGCTTCATCACGACGACAGAGTCTTCGAGCACCTGATGAACATAGCCTCGTGTATCGTCATCGAACCGTACTGTGGCATGCACGTTGGTTGGCTGTAGCCCCTTAACACTCACCATGAACGAATCAATACCGAGGATTTCTCCAACAGGCTTACCGGCGCCAACAAGCTTTTCAAAAAATTTACCGGCCACTGAGCGCCTCCAGTTCATAAGACAGTAGTTCATGATGGCCAGCAAGCTTGCCACGCAAACTCATATCGTAGACATGGTTTGGCGTCCGCACGTATACACCCGCCACTAGTGCTGGTTGAATGCTTACAGTAATGACTGCCTGCGGATGTAGTGTCGTGCGTATCCATGCGACGAGAGACTGCAAGCTCTCACCATCGGCAACAACGGCAAAAGTAATATGGATAACTGGTGATTTTTCTTTTAGCTGACGGAGCTGCTTTATTACTGCAGCACGCTCACTGCCCACCTCGAAACTTAGCTTGTTTTCCTCGAAGAAATCACGCAATTGATCAGATACCGGTGGATGGTCAATAGAGGGCTGTCCTACTTTGGCACGCACCCCGATTGTCGTCAGTTCATTGTTGAGCCATTCGGCTTCACGTACGAGGCGTGAGACATCAGCCTTACTGACCACATTTAGTGGTAACACAAAATCGTGGTATGATCTCTGGGCCACATCACTCATAGCTTCATATCATCCGCCATCGCCTGCTTATTTGCCTCTAGCTGCTTGATGATAGATGGCATTTGCGCTTCGAGGTCAAACTCTTCACCAACCGCACCAAGCAGGTAGCGCTCGACGATAATTGCCATATTCTGTTCGAAGGCATCAACAAGTTTTTGCTCGTGCACGGCAGCATTTTTCTGGATTACCTCGCTGAGTTGCTGACGCTCCGTCTCGATAGCCTGAGCGGTCTGCGCCAACGATTGCAGAGCTGCATCCTGTGCGTCCTTCATAGATGCGAAGCGAGCCCTATTCTCCTCAAATACATTGATGAGTAAGGCAGACTGATTAGCAACATTTTGCTGCAACACAGCGCTGAGTTGCTTATGTTGTTCATGTAGCGCCTCAGTCGTACGACTTAGTGACTGTAGGGCAGTATCCTGCGCATCTTTTACGGCCTTGGTGTACTCGACAAACTGCGTATCGAGCTGTTCAATAATGTGCAGTTTGATTTCTTTATTGACCTGTGCGATAGTCGGATCGAGTCGTTTGGTAATGTGATCTTTAAGATCCTCCCTGACCTCATCGATAGTTCCGTCAAGACTCTGTTTGAAGCGTTCGGCATCTTCTTTGATAATCTTTTCGAAATATGTCCGACCGAGATTCTGCAATTCTTTACGAAAATGCTCATCAAAGTACAGCTGCACACGATCAGCCGCCTCTTCCTCAGGCGTTTTTTTCTTTCTATGTTCAAACAATGCCATATCCCAAAACCCACCTTATCTGCACATCATAACTTCAGTAGTAAGTATACCGCAAATAGACCAATAATTAACACGAGTGCGCTTGTCAGTATCACTTCGGTAAGCGCACGAAAAATCGACCTCTTAGACATCGGATTGCGACCGATAGAAATGATCGCATTGCGCACACCTGCATAGAGCAGTACAAGCGCCGTGATGATACTTACTCCGGTTATCGCCATACTGAGGTAGAGACGAATTGGACTCACCTCTTTTTCAGCAATTGCTTGTCCAAGTCGTTGTAATACTTCGGGCACGTTGACTTTGGTGCTTTTTTCGTTTGGATTACGTTTGATGTCTATAGTAACCGGTATCGAACCCAAGGTGACCGTTTGGCTATCCTTACCCTCGGTGTCCTTGAGCGTCGTAGTGCCGAGCGTCGTTCCTTTGCCATCAAACACACCTGCTGCCCGACCAAAAACCGTCTTCTCTGTAGTACCGGCTTTCATCGCTACGCCATCAACCAAAGAAAGAGTAACGTAGTCACCAATGGCGATCGAACCACCCTGTGTACTGACAATGACATTATAGGTACCAGATACGGCCACAAAAGTTTCGTTCTCTATACTTTGACCTGAGATCATAAGTGGCAACTGATTACGATCGACCGTCACACCAAACATGTTCTGTAACTCTGCTTGTGTTGCAATCTTGACGCGGTTTGAATCCTTACCCGTTAGCTGAACTATCGTCCCATTTTCAATCGGTGCATCAGCACCGTAACCCTGCACACTACCCCCACCGTAAGTGGTTTCTGCTCGTACTGAAGGAGGAACGACAAGAAGAAGAACAACTACACCTACGATAGCTGTCAGACCAATAATAAGACGTGATAACTTCACTGTTTGTTTACACTCCCAAACGCTCATGTTTGCGCTTACGGCTATTATACCATGTTCGTCCAGGCATCCAGTGTACATACGACCACTGATAATTATCCGCATCGCTCGACTTGTTTTTAGCCATAAACCACTGTTTACATTGACTCGCTTATGGTAAAATATTCTCAAGCTCTGGTGGGCCACCACACACCCTAGTGAAATAAACATTTTTCGTACCATAACAGGTATAGAAACAACTAATTTACAGTGTGGCACCACCAATACACTATTTTTAATCGACGCCATGTTCTGCGGATAGCAGGGCTGGTTACGTTATGTGTTGTTTTAATCGCAACGCTATTATTTGCTAACGTTGTAAAAGCCACGGCAAACGTAAACCAGGCAATTAGTTTCCAAGCCCGCTTGCTCCAAGCAAGCGGTGCTGTCGTACCCGATGGTTACTACAACATCCAATTTAAGATTTATCAAGATGGTAGTGGCACGGCTGTTGACAACCCCGATGGTACACTGAAATGGACTGAAACGTACATCAACGACGGTGGCACAAACGGCGTCCAAATTAAAAACGGGTACCTCTCTGTAAGCCTCGGATCACTCACTCCGTTCGACACCAGTGTCGACTGGAACCAAGATACTCTTTGGCTTTCGATGAACATAGCCGGATCAGCCGCCACCTGTACGACCTTCGGTAGCGGTACCTGCGTGGCGGATGGAGAAATGTTACCGATGAAACGCATTACCGCTGTCCCGCAAGCCTTGAATTCCGACAAGTTGGATGGCAAGGACTCCTCTGACTTCATTCAAAATTCGAGTACCCCGCAAACAGCGGACTTCAACATTTCTGGCACTGGTACGGCAAGCTCACTCAACGCAGTAACCAGCGTCTCTACCCCATCGATTGATCGTGCTGACAACGGTACGCTAAGCATTGGTACAGCCAATGCTTCAACAATAGAAATAGGCACTAACGATGCCGACCACACCGTAAACATCGGCACAGGCACTGCAGGGGTGCAAAATGTTACTGTTGGCTCACTGAGCGGCAATAGCCTGACTCGTGTACAAGGTGGTGGCGCCGGCGTTATCCTCCAGTACACAGATGGTGGCTTTAGTGTCCACGACGGTGACGACATCCAACGACTCACGATTGGAGCAAGTGGTGTTGAATTCAATCTCAACAGCACTCAGGAACTCAACATCACAGGTGGGGATGGCAGCTCTGTACTCAGTGTTACTCATGACCATCAGATCAATGTCGCTTCGAATAGCACCTTAAATGTCAATGGCGTAGCTAATTTCGATGATGGCATCAATATTACTAATTCCAGCTCAACCTACACTACGCCACTTGGCGCAACTCTGCAAAGTGCGATAAACATCGTTAATCACAACCTGGACGAGTTTGGCTCGCTCCTATCACTCGGTATCACCGAAGGCTCCCCAAATACAGCACGAGGTATCCTGGTAGCCGATGCACGCACAAATGGTACTCATCAGGCTAGTATCGGCGTACTAAGTCCAGATGAAAGCCAAATATTTGGCTTCAGCTGGGAAGGCAGCTCTAGTACGGCATATTTGAAGAATTCCGCAAGTACCGTAACTATCCGTACTAGTGACATCACAGATGTTGCGACCTTCGCCTCTAGCGCCATCAATCTTCTTCAGCCAACCACCGCTTCTGCCACTGTTACCGTCGCCACGACAAATAGTGGCGCGCTCTTAGTTCAGAGCGGTAGCAGTACTCAGTTATTCAAGGCTGATACCAGCGCTATGCAAGTGCTAGTTGGTAGCAGTGGTAATACCGTAACGCTTTCGGCAAATGGCATTACACTCAGCGGTAACGCACGCAACACCAAGAAGATCAATCTCGTACCTGAATACGCTGGCGCTGTCCTGGACAACGGTGGTGTCGGAAATAACCAAGGCTCGATGACTAGCCAGCTCGACCTGACGAATCGCAAAACTTTCTACCGCTGGCAGTCTAGTGTAACAACCGCTCAAACCTATGACGTAGCAGTGAAGGTGCCTATCCCTCAAGACTTCAGTGCCTGGGTAGAGAGCAACCCAATCGCTATCACCACCCGAACAAGCAATTCAAGTAATGGTGCGGCGACTGTCGAACTTCGTGACACAAGCGGTACGGTCATCTGTAACTTCAGCGCATTGACAATGGGCAGCGACAATACATGGACTACCAATAATCCAAGTTGTCTCGATAACGGCACCTACAGTCCAAACGACAGCCTGATAATCCGTGTCCGCATGTCAGCCAAGTCAGACGCAACGCTCGACCTCGGTGATATTACCCTCACATACCTCAGTAATAAATAAAATCTGTCTTATATATAGAAGCACATAAATAAGGGCTTGTCGTTTTCCCCAAGTCGTCATACCAGCTGCAATTTCAAGAATAATTACTGCGTTGCTTGATATTTTTTGATGGTCTGCGAAACCATGCCATCAGATTTGAGGTTTTCATAGAATTGTATCTGGCTCTTGAGAATGATCATCTCATCTTCTGGAGCATGGACTTCGTCGCCAAGTTTGATAAGTTTCGCGTTACTTTGGTTGACTGCTGTCCCTTGCGGACTCTCTGAGCTAGTCCCTGTATCCGTCTGGGTTTGCAGATAATAGACATCTGTTAATTTCATCGACTCACCATTAAAAGTGTGGAGCTTGCCGAAGTAGACTTGTCCGTTCGTAAAGAAGACAGCTTGATACCTATCACTCTTAATCGCGGCGCCAGTACTGTGCATCGACATCCATGCCAGCCAGCCGCCCACGATAACTACAGCAACGATGCCACTCATTACTAAACGACGCGAAAATCGTTTGGGTGATTTTTTTTCTGGCTTTTTCACGACTCGATGTGGGATGGCGACTGACGGCACTATTCTAGCAGGCTCTTGTTCTTCGATTATAGCTTGTGGCTGAGGCTGAGGTTCTTGCGATGGTGCATCCGTTGGCTCCGGCCTGTTTATTGGCCGTCTCTGTACTGGTCGCTGTCCGCGAATCGGACTATCATCCATCTCTGTTTTCTCTCCACATTATCTATTTGCTCGTCTCATCATAGCATAAGAGCTACGACTGCATCTAGCTCCGTTACCCCTCGGCAAAAAGCATATTGAGATTGGTCTTGATCAGCGCTTCAACGTCTGCACTACTATCGACATTTATGTTAAACATGACGGTAAAAACCTCTTTGCCTCCTGTGCCACGTTCAATTCCCTCGATCAGATCGATTCCTTTGCCTGCAATTCGTAGCCCTATATAAATCCGTGTGCTAGCGGTGGCTCGCTCCTCCGCATCAATCAGCCCTTTTTCACGCAAAAATACGAAGGCGTTGAAGATGTCCGATGATTCACGGTTGATATCAAGCAAATCTTTCACTAGCCATTTTTTGTCGCTAATGACAGATACTCCGCCATCTTCCTTGTCAATGAATCCGAGCTGACGTCGACGCAAGCTTGACGGAGCAGTCCGTTGTAACTGATAAAAATATAATAAAACTTTTCCGGCAGTCTCTTTAATCGTCACGTTTCACTCCTGAATCTTACCAGCAACCCTCATATGAACACTCTGTTTACTTTCATTATACCTCAGTACGGCAGCAAGAGACTCTTCTATCCTGTGGATAACTGGTGCTCTCTACGATTCCACGAGACTTTTCAGTTTCTTCTCATTAATTTCAAGAGTCATTCTCCTTGTTACGTAAATCACTTCAAGGCTCTCTAAATCTTTTCGGGTTAGCATTTAACTTCCTCACATGAATAAGCCCTTCGTGAGTTCCGTCAGTATTCTATTGTCTCAGTGGAAACTTAACATGGTACCGTGTTTATGGTAAATTTGTGATTCCGTCTATACACAAACAAAGAATGTTCTTATGATTCGAGAATAAGCCGACAGCAAGAAATAGCTCGTCTTTCAGTTCTCGATATATACAATCGAAATTCCTTTTTAGCCCGCAAGTTCTAGTATAGTTAAGATCTTTAATAGTTATTGATGTTCGATGTTCATATCTTATGATCGTATATCAGCATATATATTATGTGCCAATCAAGTAACTGTCATTGACTTTAATAGGCTACCTTAACCCCTCTACAGACACTAATCTCAGCCACTTTCAATCAACTCAAGGCGACTGTTTGCTGCTATACTTTACTTATCGATGACAAAAGCAGATCCACATAACAAAGTGCATCCTATACCTTCTGCACATACTCGTGTTGCATTGTTCATATTTGGATTTCTGGGACTTTCATATGAAGTACTGTCCTCAAAAGTGTTCTTTGAATACTATTCCGAGAGTAGTCAATCACTCGCCTTGATATTGTCGATTTTTCTAGTGGGGCTGGCAGTCGGTAGCCTGCTTTATGCAAAGTACAATAATACCTTGACCAAGCCTGCCGTCTTCGTAACACTCCATATTGCTACAGGAATTTTTTTGTGCTTTACTCTGATTCATATTGACTCAATCATTCTATTCGTTCAAAATTTCATTAGTTTAGAGTCTGTCTGGAATCAAATAGTCGTAAGCCTGATTGTACTTCTGTTCCCAACTATTGTACTCGGCACTGTTTTCCCACGTCTACTAGCTACGTCAATCAATGCTAGTGACGAAAAACACAAACCCATCGGAAATTCCAATGCACTCGATTTGGCTGGTTCAGTAATCGGAAGTTTGACCGTTGGTTTCTTATTCATACCAGTGCTTGGTATTGCACATAGCATTTTGGTCATTTTCATATTGCACGTTCTTGCACTGCTATTGTTTATTGAGCGTCGTAAAGGTTGGTATCTTTTTTTAATATTTTACGTTATCGCTCTTGTCTGCGGAAGCCTGTACGAGCCCGTCCAGACAGTCGTCGATGACCATGAAAACATAGTCA
>JBPPME010000111.1:0-5454 GCA_051305895.1 Saccharimonadales bacterium (SeqCode) | reverse complement strand
AGGTACGTCAGTATTTTCAAAATTCGCGCGGCTTTGATAATAAAACACTCGCTCTCGTGAATGAAATTGATGACACCGATTGGGTCGAGACCGAGAGTGAGATTGATGCGCTCTTTTTGGAAAGCGAAATGGTCAAGCGTTACATGCCACGCTATAACATTCTCTTGCGCGATGATAAGTCACAACTTTATATCCGGATTGACATGAAAAGTGAATGGCCATATGTTAGCTTTACTCGTAACCCGGGAGATGACGAGGCGGACTACTACGGCCCTTATTACAACGGCTTTGCATTGAAAAAAGCGTTTCGTTACTTGCGTAAGATTTTTCCGTATTACACCAAGCCTCCTAAAGTAGGTGAACGGCCAAGTCTTGATGCACACCTGGGGCTTGAGCCGTATGGGCTAACGACTACGCAGTATAAGACTGAGCTCAAAAAGCTTATCAGCTACGTCAAAGGTAATCGTGTGCAGCTGGTACGCGAGCTGGAAGCCGACATGAAGCAGGCAGCTGCAGGGCACGAATTCGAACGAGCCGCACTACTTCGCAATCGTCTGCAAAATATCAAGGAGTTGCAACGACGGATTATGTTTGGCGACAAGGAATTCATAGATCTTAGCAAGGATCACGCATTGTCACTACTGACAGATTTACTAAGCCTTCAGTCGGCACCAGTGCGCATCGAGGGCTATGATATCTCGCACATGAGCGGGACGAATGTAGTCGCGAGCCAGGTAGTTTTCCTCAACGGGGTCAGTAGCCGTAGCGACTATCGGAAATATAAAATGATCGTCCAGCGTAATGACGACTACGCCAATATGTACGAAACTCTGCATCGTCGTTTCTCAGAGAAAAATATCAAGAGTTGGGGGTTGCCGCACCTGGTGATCATCGATGGTGGCAAAGGGCAGCTTGAGTCGGCCTTGAAGGCGCTTGTTGAGCGTGACGTACGTGTACCGACTATCAGTATTGCCAAGCGTGAAGAGGAAATGATTATTCATCGGCTCAATTCACATATCAACACTACGAAACTCGAACAATATCGTAAACATCCAGAGCCTGGTATTGTCATCGAACTCACAGGTGATTACTATGTAGTCAATCTCCATCCAGGACAGCGTAATGCATCGGGTCACTCTAAGAATCTTCGGGCTGGTGGTGCATATTCACCATTTGCCGACGTAGTAAAACTATTTCAGCGTATCCGTGACGAGTCGCATCGCTTTGCAATTAGTTACCATACGGTATTGAAGCGCCAGAAACAAACCGCTAGCAGCCTCGAAGATATCCCAGGGGTTGGTCCAGTGACTCGGCGTAAGCTCATTCGTGCTTTTGGCAGCGTTCGGGGTATCCATAATGTGAGCGATGAGGCACTTAGTGAAGCGGTTGGCCTAAAAACAGCTGCCCTTATTCGTAAGTACCTTGTAAAATAGTTGTATGGATAGTTCATTTTTTGCAGACAATCGTTTGAAATTAACTGAGAAACTGAATAATGGGCTCGTTGTTTTGACGGCATATGCGGCACTGCAGCGCTCGAATGACACGGCGCATTATTTTGAACAAGAAGCGAATTTCTGGTACCTGACTGGTATCGAAGAACCAGGGTGGCAGGTGATTGTCGACGGAAAAAAGAGCTGGTTGGTCGCACCAGACGTCGATGAGGTACATCGAATTTTCGATGGTGCGTTAAGTAACGACGAAGCAAAAAGTATCAGTGGAGTAGAGACGGTGCTAAGTCGCGCGGATGGGGATACGCTGTTGCGTGATCTATCCAAAAAGCACAGTCTTGCGTATACTCTCGGCAAAGACCCCTATAAAGATCATTACAATTTTTCGCTCAATCCTGCACCAGGAGAATTACGCTCTAGGCTGGAGCGCATCTTCACTAATGTGCATGATTGCCTTAGAGATCTTGCGAAGCTACGTGCTATCAAGCAGCCGAGAGAAATCAAGGAGATGAAAAAGGCGATCAAACTCACTGAAGATGCATTCAAATTTGTATATGAAAATCTCGTTACATATAAAACAGAATACGAAGTCGAAGCGGCCTTCACGTACTATTTTGGCTCACGTGGAGTGGGCGGTCATGCCTACGAGCCAATCGTCGCTAGTGGTTCCAATGCCTGCACATTGCATTATATAAAAAACAACCAGCGTCTCAAACCGAAGTCATTTTTGCTTATTGACATCGGTGCACGACATGGCGGCTATGCAGCCGATGTGACTCGGACTTACGCAATAGGAAGAGTATCGGCGCGGGCGAAGGCCATTCATACGGCTGTCGAAACGGCACAGAGAGATATCATCAAACTCATTCATCCTGGCGTCTCACTTCAGGCATATATGGAGAATGTCGATAGTATTATGAAAGATGTGCTGAAAAGTAGAGATTTGCTAAAAACGGATGAAGACTATCGTAAATATTTTCCGCATTCAGTCAGTCACGGACTTGGCATCGATGTGCACGACAGTCTAGGTGGATTCACGACGTTTCAGCCTGGTATGGTGTTGACAGTTGAGCCTGGAATTTATATCCCCGAGGAGCGTATTGGGGTGCGCATCGAAGACGATATTTTAGTGGCCGAAGATGGTGCGCACAACCTGAGTCGCGGGCTCTCGACAGCACTCTAGTTTATCGGTATACTAAGCATAGTTTATGAAACAGCAATTTACTGTGTTTCTCGTCCGTTGGTTACTTAATACGTTTGGTATTTGGGTCACTATTCGCCTTTTTGGTACCGGGCTGCAGCCATCAGAGATCGATGCCGGCTTTGGTGCGTACTTTATTGCTGGGCTTATTTTCTCAATCGTCAACACTATATTGCGGCCAATTGTTGTCATTTTATCCCTTCCTGCAATTCTACTGACGCTTGGTCTCTTTACATTTATCATCAATGGCCTCATGGTCTACATCTCACTGGAACTTACACCTGGTATCCAGATGACATTCTGGTACTCAGTACTTACCGGCATTGTCCTCAGTCTGATAAACTATATTATGAGTAGTTTGATGGATTATCGTTACGAACCAAAGAAAGAGGAGAAGATTTCGTGAATATCGCCGCAATTTTGCAATATGTCACCATCGGATCAGGAGTACTAATAATTGTTTGTGTACTCTTACAACAGCGTGGCGCAAGCCTTGGTGCAGGCTTCGGTAGCTCAGGTGAGCTTTATACAACCCGCCGTGGTCTTGATAAGAGCCTGTTTGATACAACCGTGGTTTTAGCAGTTATATTTGTCTTTTCTATCTTAGGATCAATCCTTATACCATAAGGGTGGACACTACACGATGAGTGATGAAAAAGGGGGCTGGAAACAATTTCAAAACCTTTCTTTTGACAGTAAAAGTATTTCAAAACGCGCTCAAAAAGCTAGCAGGGCGACAACGACACATGCACATAAGTTTGTACTCAAAAAACTTGGCAATATCCGTCATGTCCGTCAGTACATAACGACATGGTTTACAATCGTTGCCGTGCTAATCAGTGCTATCGCCGTGCAGGCGTTTTGGTTTCAGGAAGGATATAAGACTCAGGCTGCAGCCGAAGGTGGTACGTATGCCGAGGCGGTCATCGGACCGATCAATACCTTGAATCCGCTTTATGCACAGACTGAAGCCGAATTGTCTGCATCTCGTCTCATTTTCTCGGCATTATTCGATTATGATAAGACCGGTCATCTTCGTGAAAATGTCGCTAAGTCGATTAAGACCGATGATACCAAGCAAATTTATACTGTTACGCTTCGGGAGGACGTCCTATGGCATGATGGTACGCACTTGACCGCCAATGATGTTGCCTATACTGTGAATACGATGAAAAATCCAGAGGCACGCGCAACCATGAAAAGTACCTGGGAATCGATTAACGTTAGTGCGGTTGACACTCACACGGTGCGTTTCACGCTGCCAGCTCCGTATGCATCGTTTCCTCATGCATTAACGTTCTCTATATTGCCACAGCACATCCTAGGGATGGTAGCATCAAGCGCGCTACGTGAAAGTACATTTAGTATTTCACCAGTAGGCAGCGGGCCATTCAGTTTCCGTTTATTGCAATCGATTGAGAGTCGTGATGCCGCACATAAGATCGTGCACCTAAATCGTTGGGGTAAATACCACCGTGGAGCAGTGAAGCTCGATCGATTTGAGTTGCATGCCTATGATTCACGCGACGGTATTCTACATGCGCTGAAGGCAGGGGATGTGAATGCAGCAGCTGATGTGACTGGTATTCGAGAAGATGTTCCAAGACGATTTATGGTCATCAGTGAGCCGGTTAATAATGGCGTCTTCGCGCTTTTTAATCTCGATTCACCGACATTGAAAGAAACGGTTCTTCGTCAAGCACTCCAGCGAGGTACCGATACGACAAGAGCTCGTAAAGCTGTCTCAAGTGATGAATTACCGCTCGATTTGCCATTTCCTGCCTATCAGCTAGAAGAGGCTACAGTGCCACAGAAGCCAAGCTATGACAGAAAGGCTGCACTTGCTGCACTTGACGCAGCGGGATGGAAAGTACCTCAAGGCAAGTCCATTCGCTATAAGGCAACGACACCACTTATACTACGTGTCGCAACAATTAAGGATCAGCGCTATGAAAAAGTTCTGGCGGAACTCACTCGTCAGTGGACAGCGCTTGGTATTCAAGTGCAATCGATTGTATTCGACCCAAGTGTGAGTGATCAGAGTTTCGCCCAGGCAGTATTGCAACCTCGTGAATACGATGTCCTTATCAATGAACTGGTTATCGGTGGTGATGCTGACGTCTACGCCTATTGGCATTCGTCTCAAGCGCAAGAACTCGGATTTAACTTTGCGAATTATAAAAATAACATCGTCGATGATATTCTCACAAGTGCTCGAGGACGTAGCGAGCGTGAATTGCGAGCTCAGAAGTACCGTGATTTCGCTGAGCGATGGCTCAAAGATGCGCCAGCTATCGCCCTTTATCAGCCGGTGATTCAGTACGCTTACACATACAATATCCATTCACTGCAGCCATCAACAATCTTACCGTCGTCTATCGATCGCTATAGCAATGTTCAATATTGGACTGCTGAGTCAACATCATTTTACAAAACACCGTAAATTCGCTATAATCAACGGAGTTTTGTGGCCGGAATAGAGTAGATGCGCACAGTTAGGTTTGCGAAACACTATGCTACATGTACATTCCATTTTTTAAATATGCAGCGGTGGCGGAATTGGTAGACGCGCTAGCTTGAGGGGCTAGTAATCATTGCGATTGTGGAGGTTCAAGTCCTCTTCGCTGCACCAAAGAGACAATCTCAGGGTTTTGTAGCTTAAATAGCTCATTCACCCCTGGGATTTTTTCTATTTCTGGGGTTCCACAATCTATTTCTGCGAAACTTGGCACTTGGTCGAAAATAACCCCGAAATACCGTGCTCTGAGTATCGGATTGCAGTGGTCAATGAGTAAATCTTTAATG
>JBPPME010000104.1:0-8717 GCA_051305895.1 Saccharimonadales bacterium (SeqCode) | reverse complement strand
AGATCATATCATATTGCTCGATGAGCGAGGTAAACTGTATGACTCCCCTTTCCTTTCGGGTCTGTTCGTGGGGCCGCTTGAACAGTCGAAGCGAGTAGTGGTCATTATCGGCGGTGCCTATGGAGTCCATAAATCAGTTCATACTAGAGCGAATACAATCTGGTCACTCTCTCCTGCGGTCTTTCCACATCAATTGGTTCGATTGGTACTTATTGAACAGCTCTACCGTTCACAGGCGATTGCCGAGGGCAGCCCCTACCATCACGAGTAGCAGAGACACACACTTGACAAATAATAAAGCTTGTGCTAATGTAGACATACAAACTTTTCAATATAAAAACGTATGTTTACAAAAAAATCACTGCAAGAATATATTACCCTCAGTCTCTGTGTCTTTTCTCGTCTGGGAGTGGCGGTTCATGATACGAAGATTGATAAATTAGCTGCTGTCGGTATCGGTACCTCAGCTGTCGCTGCTCTACATGCAGGAGTTGATGGTCTGGCACGTCTGACAGATACTGTTCATACGCATGTTGAACGTATCTCACTTAAGAACCTAGCGTTTGAACAGCCCCGTCTTCAGTCACGTTACTTAGAAGACAAGAAACATACCCTGCAAAAGAATGTACCGAGGGGACAGCACTCCTTTGATGGCTATTCGATGCCACTTATCTAAGAACTTCTAGCTCTTGCTCGAGGCGCAGTACAAGCGCCTTTTTTTCTGTGAGGTTCTTGCGAGTTTCATCTACGAGATGAGCCGGAGCCTTATCGACATATGAGGGTGTATCAAGACGAGACTTGAGTGCATTAATCTGGGCATGTGTCCCAGCGAGACGAACTTCAAGGTTCGATTGGTGCTCGTAGAGCGTCTTTTCATCAACATCGAGCCACGCTTCACGTCCAGCAACGGCTAGGCGTAGACCAGAGACTACCTTACCTGCTGGTTGGACATCCTTGAGGTACGCCAAGCGCTTGATAAGCTCGGCATTCTCTTCGATGAGGCTGTCAGTGCCAAAGATGAGCGCATACTTATTGTTGCCTGGCAGCTCACTCTTAACGAAGCGAGCTTCAGTGACAAGTGCTTGGAGCTGAGCGAATTCAGCAGCAGCGATTTCATTGTAGGTGAGCTTTTCTGGCCACGAGGCTTTGATAAGCAGGTCCTTGTACCACGGTAAGGTTTGCCAAATGGTCTCGGTAACGAATGGGGCGAATGGGTGTGTGATACGTAGTGTTGTGTCGAGTACCCAAGCGAGTAACTCTGGGTTGAGTTCACCCTTGCTAGCTTCGATATACCAGTCGGCAACACTACTCCAGACCGCATGATAGACTGTCTCCGAGGCTTCGGCGAAACGGTACTTTTCTATCTGATCCGCAACCGTATCGGCGGCTACGGTGAGTTCGTGGATGATCCAGTGATCGACGAGTGTTTTTGGTGCCGGTTCACCGCTTAGCTCCTTACCATCAAGTGCTCCCTCGATGAAGCGGGCGATGTTCCAGAGTTTGTTAGCGAAATTACGACCAGCAACCACTTTACTAACCGAGAAGGCTTGGTTCTGCCCTGCACTGCGAGCGGCGAGCAGACCGAGACGAAGCGCATCCGAGCCGTATTCAACCAGTGTTTCCATCGGATTAACGACGTTGCCCTTACTCTTACTCATTTTTTGGCCCTTCTCGTCAAGGACGAGACCGTGTAGATAGACGGCTTTGAACGGTACTTTGCCAGTTACCTCAAGACCCAACATAATCATACGTGATACCCATGGGTATAAGATATCGTGTCCCGTCTCCATAATGGCGTTTGGATAGAAGCGTGCTAGTTCACCACCGTCGAGGTAGTCGGTTGTGATGAATGGCCACTGACCAGACGAGAACCAAGTGTCGAAGGTGTCATCTTCTCGTTTATAAGTTTTTCCTTTTACTTCGATAGTTTCCTGATCGACACGTTCATCAAAGATCCAATCATCCGGCTTATCAACGTTTTGGAAGGCGGGAATAGGAATGCCCCAGGGGATCTGACGAGATAGGTTCCAGTCGCGAATGTTCTCGAGGTATTGAATCAGAATGTTGCCGCGCGTAGCAGGAATAAAGGTAATGTCGCCATCTTTGATGGCGGATATTGCTTTCTTGGCAAGGGGTTCCATGCGGATGAACCATTGTTCCTTGATGAGCGGCTGTATGATTTGGCTACACTTGTAACAATGCCCTACTGAGTGTTCAATCGTCTCCGTACCACGCAGGAGATCTCTATCTCGAAGTTCTTTGACAACAAGTTTTCGTGCTTCGTCTGCGTCAAGTCCTTCGAAATTTTTTGGTACGTCCTGAAGTTTGCCATCGTAGCCGATGACCTGTATCTCTGGGAGCTTGTGACGACGCCCTACTTCAAAGTCGTTCGGGTCATGTGCCGGAGTAATCTTGACCGCACCAGTACCATAGGCTGGATCGACGTATTCGTCAGCGATAATTGGAATGGCCTTGTGGGTGATCGGAAGAATCACTTTTTTACCGACAAGGTCTTTGTACCGCTCGTCATCCGGGTGAACAGCGACAGCGGTATCACCGAAGAGTGTCTCTGGACGGGTTGTCGCAACGATAATCTCACCCTCGTGGTCGACGGTTTTATATGCGATGTGGTAGAGAACTCCCTTTTCATTTTTGTGCTCTACTTCGATATCGGCGAAGGCAGTCTGGTGATATGTGCAGAAGTTGACGATACGCTCACCCCTGTAGATAAGATCTTTATCCCACAGTTGTTTGAAAGTTTTGTAGGTAGTCTTTATAACTTTTTCGTCAAGCGTGAAGACGAGTTTACTCCAGTCGGCACTAGCTCCAAGCGCACGCAACTGAAGCTCCATGTTACCTCGTTGTTGGTCGACAAAATCCCAGACTTTGCTGTATAGCTGTTCACGTGAAAAATCAAATCGACTCTTCCCTTCCTTAGCGAGCTCCTTCTCATAGACAACCCATGTTTCAAAGCCAGCGTGATCTGCTCCGGGAATCCAGACAGCATCCCTGCCCTTCATGCGGTAGTAGCGGATAAGTACGTCCTCAACGAACGTCATCAGCGCATGACCAACGTGCAAGTTGCCATTGGCATTTGGTGGTGGCATGATGATGCTGTACGGTTCGCCCTGTCCACTTGGCTCAAACGCGCGACCACTCTCCCACAACGCGTAAATGTTTGGTTCGTATTCTCCTGGTAGGTATGCTTTAGGTAGATTCATAAAAAGTTTTCACGTGAAAATATTTAGGTTGATATTATAGAGGTAGTTCAGATTAAAGTATACCATATCGAAAGGTGAAGGCGAAGGTTGTATAATTGATACAATGCTTGATATAAAACAGATAGAATCTCGGCTTGAGTGGGATGCTCACGTGCAGCGACTCGGTGGCCATCCGCTACAACTATGGGGGTGGGGAGAGGTGAAAGCTACATATGGCTGGCGGGCGCAGCGCCTTGTTGTCGAACGTAAAGGTAGGACGATTGGCGCAGTACAGATACTCTATCGTCGTATGCCGGGTCTACTCAAGGAATTTGCTTACATTCCCCGAGGACCGGTCTGTGAGGAAGCAGATAGGGCAGAGGTATTAATGGGGCTGGCTCGTTACGTTCGAGATGCTAAGACAGCCTTTGTGCTATCGATTGAACCACATTGGACGAAGTTTCCAGAGGTAAAAGGGTGGACTCGGGCACGCAACACCGTACTGATACCACGCACTGCGCTGCTCGATCTAACAAAAACCCAGGATGAGCTCATGGAGCAGATGACAAAAAAGACGCGTCAGTACATCCGAAAATCAGAACGAGAGGCACTCGACGTCCGACAGCTGGTGGCTGATGATGAAGTGCGGCAGGCTTTGGTGATTTATCGAGAGACCGCGCAACGTGCTGGTTTCGATCTGCACGAAGATGATTACTACTTAGATATTTTTCATAAGCTTGGTGAGGCGTCGCCGATTTATGCGAGCTTTTCAGGCAAAGAAATGGTTGCATTCCTTTGGTTCGCTGCATCAGAAACAATTGCCTTCGAACTATACGGGGGAATGAATGACAAAGGTCAAGAACTACGCGCAAACTATGCGCTGAAGTGGTATGCGATGAACGATCTCAAACAGCAGGGTATATCGACGTATGACGTTAATGGGCTACTCAACGATGGTATTAGCAGCTTCAAGCTTGGGTTTGCTGGTGAGGAGACGCAACTGACAGGTACGTGGGATTATCCGCTCTCACCTCTGTATTCTCTCTGGGCTACAGGTCTGCCAGTGGTCAAAAAGGCAGTACGGACAGTCAAGAAGCTGCGCTCGTAGGACTAACGTGCCCAGGTGGTTTCACGCATCGAGATACTTGGGATGATCTCAAGATCGAACGGATCAGCGGCTGGACGTTGCTGGGCATAGTAGTATCCGAGTGTGGCGATCATGGCAGCATTGTCGGTACAAAGCTGCATTGGAGCATATTCGATTGCAAGTGGTAGACGTTCGGACAATTGACGACGGAGTTCAGAGTTAGCGGCGACGCCTCCAGCAATAACTACAGAAGCTGGTGAATAGTCGCGGAAGGCTCGCTGGGCCTTGTCAACGAGAGTTTCAATGGCAATATGCTGGAAGCTTGCAGCAAAATCTGCCCGCTGGACGTCATTTAAGCGTGCTGGAAGCTCGTGTGAGGGAAAAGTAAAGTCCACACCCACTTCGGCTTGAACGGCGCGTAAAACAGCCGTTTTAAGGCCTGAGAATGAAAAATCATAAGGATTTTGGAGACGAGCTTTAGGGAGCTGGTATTTTTTTGCATCGCCATTAAGTGCGGTTTGGGCAATCGAAGGACCACCAGGGTAGGGAAGACCGATGATCTTCGCCACTTTGTCGAATGCTTCGCCGACGGCATCATCCTGTGTTTGGCCGAGGAGCTCGTAGTCACCATGGTTGCGAAAGAGGACGAGCTGTGAGTGGCCGCCACTGACGATAAGGGCGAGCATGGGGAAGGCGGGTTGTTTTAATGGTAGACTCAACGGCTGTTCTGTAGTTGCCTTTTTACTGACGGCGACAGAGGTAATCTGGACAGTTTGTTTCGTGATGAAATTAGCGTAGACGTGCCCTTCGACGTGATGAATAGGGTAGAGTGGCTTGTCTTTTAGAACGGCAAGCGTACGTGCGGCGAGTGTTCCAATGAGGAGCGAGCCGGAAAGGCCGGGTGCGTAGGTGACCGCGATGGCATCGATATCATCCCAGGTACAGCCAGCATCATCGAGAGCTTTATTGATGACTGGATTGACGGCTTCAATGTGTGAGCGGGCAGCTATCTCCGGTACGACACCACCGTACTCCTTGTGGATATCAATTTGCGATTGAATGACGTTAGACAGCAAGCGATAGCCATCTTCGACGATGGCGGCTGCGGTTTCATCACAACTACTTTCAATTCCCAGTATTTTCACTAGTAACAGTATACCATCGTCGCTAGAGTCGAAGGAGGCAAAATGTTACACTAGAAGTATGAAGGATAGGTTGGTGAAGACTGCACGACGGGTGCTGCCAGACAAAAGTTTGCGATATGTGGAGGACACCTATCGGAAGGCTCGAGTCAAAGTGATAAGTGCTCGATATGGTAATCCGGCACGCAAGCTGCGCGTCATCGGAGTTACTGGGACTAATGGAAAGACAACGACGGTCAATTATCTCAATGAGATATTAAAAGAAGCAGGTCACAGTACGGCGTTGTTTAGTACGGCGGTGATCGAGCTTAACAGCATACGAACGATTAATGACCTTAATGCGACTGTGGCAACGACTGGTGAAATGCAGCGCTTCTTTCTCAAAGCCAAACAGGCGAATGTTGACTTCGTGATTTTGGAGTTCCCGTCACATGCGCTCGATCAGCACAAGCTCGACACTGTCCCCGTGGAAGTGGCTATCATGACCAATCTGACACAAGATCACCTGGATTATCATAAGACCATGGAGGCATATGCAGCAGCCAAGGGGAAGTTATTTGCGCGTAAGCCTAAGAACATCGTATTGAACCGTGACGACGAATGGTTCGAATACTTCGATAAGTACGAGGCTGGTTCGCATAAAATCACCTACGGTAAACATGAAGATGCCGAGGCGCACATTGACAGCATCAAGCTTTATCGTAAAGGTACTGAAGCTTTTGTGACGATTGATCACCAGATCAAATTAGAGTTGGCAACTGCACTACCGGGTGAGTACAATGCTTACAACATGGTAGCTGCAGCCAGTGCAGCTTATCTATTGGGACTTGAGCTGAAAGATATACAAGAAGGAATTGCTAATCTGGAAGCGATTCCAGGGCGCTTTGAGCGAATCGAAGAAAGCAAAGACATCGATATCGTTGTGGACTATGCGCATACACCGGACGGACTCGAAAAGCTGCTTCAGGCGGCAAAGAGTATCACCAAGAATAGAGTAGTGCTGGTATTTGGTGCTACGGGTGATCGCGATAAAGGCAAGCGCCCGATTATGGGCGAGATTGCCGCTCGTCTAGCCGACCGCATTATTGTGACAGACGAAGAGAGTTATAACGAAGATCCAACAGCGATACGCGAACAGGTAATAGAAGGTATTAAAGAAGCCAAGGCAATGTCGAAGATGACCGAAATTGCTGATCGCTACGAAGCCATTGAAAAGGCTATTTCAATCGCTCGGAAGGACGATATAGTGCTCATCACAGGCATGGGACATGAGCAGTTCCGCATTGTCAAAGGTGAACGCTTGTCGTGGAATGATGCCAAGGTGGTTCGTGAGATTCTAAAGAAAAAGACGAAAAAGACCAATCATTAGTACCATGACTCTTTGTGAATCATGAAGTAGGCTTTGCGCACGACATTTTCGAGGTAGTTGTGCCAGAATAGTCCACGTCGTTGAGCGACGGGTAGGTTGTATGTACCGACAAATTCGGTGACGGTCTTATTGAAGCTGGTTTTAAAACGGCCAAGGCCATAGAATGGATGCGTATCATCACGTATCGAGACTATTGGCGGAACGCCAGCGAGATCATGTTGCCTTGATCCCTTGGACTTTGCCCACTCGATGACGCGCCACTGTAGGAGATGACTCGCCCCATAAGCAGTGCGCTTACGGATGGAAGCACCGTCCTTGTATATACTTTTGCTACCAAATACCATGGCGAAAGCACCCGCAACAACCTGTTCTTCGTAGTAGGCAAAGAACAGACCTCCATTATCACCGTAACGTTCGTAAAAACGACGGTAGTAGTCATACGGACGAATTACAAATCCAGCGCCTTCGGAGGTTTCTTTGAAGAGTTCATACATGAGCTTGGTATTCTCATCATTAATTTCAACCTGCTTTACAATGACGCCGTCACGTTCGGCACGTCTTATGGCATGACGCCCTTTTTGGTTGAGACTCTTGAGGATGTCGTCAAGTGGTGGCGAAAGGTCGATGAGAACGGTAGCGTAGTTGTATTGAATCGGCTTAGTCTTGTAGAGGCCAAGCTTGCTCATATCAATAGCATGATCAAGCTCAGGCTCTATTTTGAGGCTGATAACTCCCTGTCGGTGGGCGAATTCCTGAAGACGTGGAAGTAGCTCGGTGAGTTCTTCTTTTGTGGCGATGCAAGGCCCCTTCGGGCAGTACCAGATTTTGCCAAAGAGTGGTAGCGTTTTTTCCATGATGGCAATAGCACAAAGATCATCCATAAGATAGCGGATTGTCCAGCCAGATTCGGCCTTTTGTTCCATGAATTCTTTACCTTGGAGGATATTGCCGCTATTTGGAGATTCGACGATGAGGTCGTTCCAGTTTCTAATCTCTTGATCGGTCGCGTAGCGTGTATTCATCAATACTAGTATACCGGATATTAAAAAGGCGCTGTGCGTTCGAGCTCTGTACGCAAGTTAAATTTATATGGACTAAGTTGCACAACATCGTCATGGTACAGGAATAACCTGACATGGCTCGAGTTTTCTCTTGAAATAATCTCCGAAAATGATATCGAAGTGGTTGCTATATCTGTCGATGTACTAGATAATCTTATGCTGATTTGCCAGTGTGAAAAGAGAAGTTGCCTCGACAGGATATGTACCCGATTGGTCATTTCTTCCGGTTTACTTTACTGGCCGAGAAGACAGCAGAAGAGGGCTAACTTCATTAATCGTCGCTCCAACGAGTTCTCTATTAGATGTTTAAAACCGTTTCCAATGATTACTGTGACCTACTTGCCCGTGGTCGCGATGGGCATTGCTTCAATCTTTGATAGTTAATCATGATGTAATATTATGCAAAATGACATTTCCCGTATTACCACCTTTAGTCTAGCCCGATAGGCTATTCCTACTACTTTATGGATATAATATGTAAAAGGGAAACTGTCGGTTTGATTAAATATGGATTTAAAGCATGAGTATCGTCGGCAACAATTCGTTGAAGTACAAGGCGAGGGCATGTTATCAAGGAATAATTGGTGTCTTGACGAGACATAAATAAATTTAGCACTCGCACTTGACGAGTGCTAAATTTACCGGTTACAATAGAATTACGTAATAAAACGGAGGAAACACATGAGCACACCAATAAAACCTCTGGCAGATCGTGTCGTCGCAGTGCGCGAAGAAGCGCAAACGAAGACTGCTTCGGGACTGTATCTTCCAGATAGCTCAAAGGAAAAACCAGTGGTTGCACGAGTCGAGGCTGTCGGCCAAGATGTAAAAAGCATCAAGAAGGGCGAGAGAATTCTC
>JBPPME010000082.1:0-8221 GCA_051305895.1 Saccharimonadales bacterium (SeqCode) | reverse complement strand
GCAGCCACGAAGCGCCTCGCCCAGACCGATCGTAGTTGTATCGAACACTTCAACGTCCCGTCCTGCCTGACGCCACAGTTTTGCAAGAGGTGCACCAACGAGCCGTCCGTTACCGACAATACCAATCTTTCTGCCGTGTCCAAGCTCGATATTGTAGCCCGCCAGCAGCCAGTCAATCGCCATCGGTGTCGCTGGAGTGAAGACAGCTTGCCGTCCTAAACCATCCACATCCTTCTCGGGCATTACAAGATTAACTGCCTCACTTGTCTGATCGGAATTTGCCAAAGGTAACTGAATTATGATGCCGTGTACCGATGTGTCATTATTGAGAGAACGAATAGTATCAAAGAGCGTTTCGTCTGTCTCTTGATGTACGTCAACTTCCACTAAGACATCTTCACCGTAGCGCTGTTTCATGCGCACATAGGTCGCAATGACTGGATTGTTGGTGGTCTGAATGATAGCAAGTTTCGGCAATACACCGTCAGTCTGACGAAGTGCACGCACCTGCCTAGCCTGGCGCTCTTTGATATATGATGCCAATTCCGAGCCATTGAGGAGTTTCATTAGTATTATTATAACATCGGTTACAGCAAGAGGGACGAAAGAGTGATATTTACAAATAACCCTTTATTTGCTATACTTTCCAGAGTTCCGGGCCAGTAGCTCAGCTGGTTAGAGCACCTGCCTCTTAAGCAGGGTGTCGAGAGTTCAAGTCTCTCCTGGCCCTCCACGAAAAACACTCACGATTCGTGAGTGTTTTTCGTGATACATCTGGCAAATTTCAAACTTGCGACACTTGGTTACGAAGACAGAATCCATGTATCTCAGGCCATCTCCTATATCCGTTAGAGCAACACCTCACCTGCTCATGTATGCCTGAATTCGCGGGCAAAGGCATCTGAGTAAAGCCAATTAAATCGAATGTTTGTGTTGCACCTCAAACCTAATAACCAATGACTTCGTCTCATTTTTAGTTGCATATGTAAACTAGTTTTGAACCATCAGCGTCTGATTGGCTGAGAAAAGTCGCACTCTTCATTTCGCTGTTCCGCTAGAACCGTGGCGGCTTCTCGACTATATACGACGACGTCACAAATTCGGGCTTCGACTGCAACTGCTGGAACCAAAGATACGCATAGCCCGGAAGCATAAATGTCTCTGCGGGCAACGCCGGAGTATCTGACCCACCACCAGCCGTACGATGGAGATGGAGTCGCTTCGTCTGCACGACTCCGTTGACGGTCAATGGACTGGCACAGTCGCTGATTGCGAGTTGAGCCGGTGCATTGGTGCAGGTGTCCACACTCTCATCGGCGACTAGCCAAGCGTCGACACGAGTTACGCCAGCGTCAATGGTGATATTTCTGGCCACGATTACAACTTGTGGTATGTCACGGGGGCTAGCAAGAGTCAATTCATAGTCGAGCTCAATATTCTGCGTAATCCTGGCGTCTCCGGCTGTGCGAATAATGTACGTGCCTGCGATACCATCAATGCCGCTAATCAGCACGTCCGACGCTCCATAGTCGAGGCTCCTCACGTCTCGCAACATAAGGCGCTCAAGTTGAAGCGAGGTGCCAGTGGTAGCAGTCTCGGCTTGCAATGTCCGAAACTGCGCCGCGAGTGTACCGCCCCATGTCCCCAAGTGATATCCACCAAGAGCGACAGACTTGGTTGCGCCCGTCACCCTCACATTTGCGAAAGTGAGCTGGCTCCAGGGCGCTGGCACTGCTGCTGGGTTCGTATGCCCGTCGCGAAGTCCAGCGCCTGATGCGAATGTCTGATTCGCATCAGGCGAGATTGCCCCATACTCGACCCATGATCCATAAGTCTTCGCGGTTACGCCCGTCCCGTATTGACTCAGGCTCGTAATTATCCCTCCGTCGTGAACGCTTACGTCACCACCGTGCACCTGTAACTTTGGACGCTTAGCTACAGTCACGCATGCCAGGCTAGAATGGCGCCAGTCGTCACCACCGCTCCCTCCAGGTACGTTACTCCATGGCTTAATTGAGAGCCCAAAGCAGAGCTTGGAACCAACCTCTAAGCCACCGACCGAACTCGTGAATGAGCCGAGGTTTAGTCCAGAGTTCGGGACGACTGCGTTCTCGCCTGAACCGAACGTCTGATCGCAGCTAGATGCACTAGTGTAATAGGCACATGGACCATCAATGGAATGACCAAGTCCAAGGACAGGTGTCACCCCTGGCGAATAGACGAGACGCGTCAGGCGCCAGTCAGTATCCGCGCTCTGCGTCGGACCGGTGTTAGAGATACTCGGCTGCACATCAATAGGCTGATCGCCTTCTGCGATATCAACGGGATTGATAGTCACTTGCGGCGTCAAGGTGTAGTTGTATGGCACCTGGATGCAGCGTTTAAGCGAGGCAGGACTTGCGTCGATCGTCGGAGGCAGTGTCGTACCGTGTGACCTTGGAGATACGGAGATCGTCTCGCACAGATAAGAGCCGACGTCTTGCGCGTGGACCGTATAGGTCCGGTCCGCTATAGACTTGACTTTGTTAGCATTCCACGTCGATGTGAAACTGCCAGACGTCGAGTCCAAGCTGAGGACCACGGTGCCAAGTGGACGCTCTCTGGTTCGGGTGACTGTGTAGCCGATGCTGTTCAGGCTCACCCGGTCCGGGCCTTTATTCTTAACCTTGTGACTCCACGTGACCGTGTCGCCAGGTGTTGGATAGCAGCCGTTCCCTGAGCATGTGAATGCAGGTTGCGCAGTTATTGGCTCGAGCGTCCACTGCTGATATGCCACGGCACACTTGGAGTCGCTAACGGCGTCAGCATTGCTGTCTTGGCTCGTAGCATTCGCCAATGTGCGACGGCAAACCTTCTTGCCCGAGTCGCCGTTCACCGGCGTCCAGGTCGTCGGCTGTTGGTTGAGCGAAGTACCTCCCGCCCAGGATCCTGGCGCTTTGATCCAGTACCCCGGATCGACTGCCAAGGAAATATTGCTCCAGGTACTCCAAGTACTATTTTTGTGTACTTTCTGCTGAGCTCGAACAATCACTGTCTGGTCGATATTTGTCGTGCCCGTGTTCTTGGCGCCGTGCTGCCATTTAATCGTGTCGCCTGGCCGTACGTAGCGATTGTTGTTCGACGCAACAGTTCCGCCGTTGATCGTGGTGCTCGGCGAGATGGTCCAGTTGACGACTGGCGGGCAAACGAGGCTGTTGATCTGCGAGTAGGGCACGCTGTACTGGATCGTGTTGTTGTAGTACACGTTCAGCAACTCAAGCCGATACTTGTTGTTTGGCATTGCAGTGAAAGTGATCGACTGCGATGAGTTCTGCGTATCTGCCGGCGTCCATGTCGTTCCGACTCCGCCATTGAAATTTACGTAACTGTTCGCGGTGACATTCTTCACTCGCACTGTGACTGGCGATCCACTTACTGGTTGGGCGCCGCCTCCGCCAGCATTGTCGAGGTCGTAAAGTGTAACCTGCGCGGTCTGACTGGTTGTCGTGCTACAAGGTGTTCCGAACGCCGCATAATAGTTTGTGTAGGTTGGCGACGAGTTCGCCTGCTCTTGGGTTGTGGCGTGGCCGGAGGTATCACCGGGCAGTCCGACTCGCGCGTCACTTGACGCTACGAATTTGAAGGCATTTGCGCCGCCATCCCACCCTGGGTTGCGGTCGCTTCCGTTTGTATTGATGGTCGCACCCTTATAGTCCGATCCGTTGTGGTCGGCCACGTACTTGACTGTGATGTCGACGTAGTACCAGCCATTCTCTTTAGTCGTTATGTTGTTGAATGCCATATCGATGTCGTTATTGCAGCGGTTGTCGCTATTCGCGAACTTCTGTCCGTACTTCGTGGATCCTGTGCTCGGATTGAACTCTGTGACGCGGCCCTCATTGCGGTAGCTCTCGTAGGTGCCGTCCTCGGTTTCCAGATAGTCGCCCGGATTGCTAAGACAGTAGTGGCCATTAGCAATCTTTAGTTTTCCCGAGTTAGACGGGAACCATATGCGGACCTTGCTCATCGACTGCTGAACGTACTGGGACTGCTGGTTGAGTTGGTACACATTTGCTGCACCACTTGTGTCGTTGGCGTCCGGGTAAGAGTTATTGAATGCGCTTGCGCTAGACACGACCGCTATTCCAGCAAGTGTAGCCAGAAGGAAACCAAGGCCGAACACCCGACCGCGCGGCGCTGCGTAGAGAACTTGTCTCACTGAGAAACCTCCGGCTCACGCAAGGCAAATAGTAAATTCTCAATGCGGTGCAGTTCACTCGTTCTCGCGGCATCATCACCCGCTTCCCCGCGGCCGAGCTCTTCGGCCGCTAGCTCCAGCTGTTCAATAGCGAGCCGCTGGTCGCCCACCCGCATAGCGGCACGTGCATAGTCCAGGCGCAAGTCGTGTGCTGACTTGCCATTCGACACGATTTCGCCGAATAGCGCAACGCTTTCCTGAGGCCTGTCCAACTCAAGGAGGGCAAGTGCTTTCGCGTATGCGAGGTCAGGAGTCGCTGCGGTGTCAACCAGCGCGCCGGCAAGAACCTCAAGCTCCCTGTCTTCAGCTAATTCCAGCTGACCTGACAAATCCTCACCCAAATCAATACCCGCGCCTGGGACAACCTGGACCGTTCTCCCTCGAAGCAGTAGTACCGCAGCAACAGTGAGGACAAGGATCACGGTAGTGACCAAAATGGCTAGCGTTATAAACGCGTGTCTTCGGTTATATTTTCTCCAGCTCTTACTCCATCTCATGTTACACTTGAATTGTATATCATTGCGTGATTGACTTCAATATAAAATCTCTTATTGAACATGCTAAAATGACTCCGATTAATATAGTTATCCTCATTACAAATTTCCACTTATTCATAGTGTGAAAATGACAACATTTATCTCTCCTGTTGGAGATGTACAATTATCCCCTCATACTAGTCGGAGGGGTGGCAGCTATCTCTGGTACGACGCGTTTCTCATCCTTGCAAGCTACAGCTAGCCTTTTGCTGTTGCAAGCATAGAAGTTGTTTTACCCTACAAACCATGAAGCTAAGTATTGTTTCTTGACACCAAAAGAACCAAATAATCTAACTAGTATTAGATTAAACATATTTTACGTTAACTTATCAATGATATTCCGATAACCTTCCTGTTCGACATAGTTCCATGCGAAGTTGTAAGACGGATAGCTTTCACACATTTTTTTATCATTAAGAGTGCACTCAGGTGTCAAGTTCAAGTAAGCTGACAGATGGAATTGATGATTCAAGTAATCACATAGAAGTTTCTATGTCTTTGAATAAACTTAGTGGGAGCAAAGTTAGCGATATTAGTATGGATTTTGTGGATATTTTCTACGATAAACAACACGAATAAAAATTCAATAAAGTTAATACTTTAGAAATTAAAAAATATTTACGAGAATGCTTTATTGTCACTAACGAAGAAGACCAGCCACAGTATAGATATGAAATAGAGATTGAGCGTATCAAAGACAGTGCGTTTGAGGCCGTGCGCAATGGTAGAATCATTCCCGTTCAATCGCTGGTGGATGCCCATGAAATAATTATAGATACGTTTACGAGAAGGCCTGCGACTGTACACCCGGCAAGATTCGAACTTGCAACACCTGGTTCCGAAGGCAGAATCTACGCATCTCACGCCATCTGTTACCCCCGTTAGCGGAACATCATCACCCGCTCACGCAGGCCTGAATCCGCAGGCAAAGGCATCCAGGATTGCAGCAGTCAACGACCTGCTCGCAACACTCGACCGCGATCTCTTACACGAGTTCTACGCGATGTCATTCGATGAGCCGAGCCAGCTGATCGCTGACACTGTCGAGTCCCTCGGTCTGGATCGAGAGCTGGCCGAGTCAGAAGCCGAGTACTTCGCGTCGATCGATGTGGGCAAGGTGCTCACGCTGGCGCGCGAAGTCTACGACATCGTGGCTTTACCAGGGGAGATTCTATCTGTTCAACAAGTAGGCCTCCAGCGGGGGCCCCGGAAACCGACCGGGCGTCCGACGCTAAGCAGTCCGCTGCTCCAGGTTGGCGATGCGATCTTCATGATCGTCGAGAAGAGTGTTCACCTTGGCAGTCGAGTCGTCGATGTGTTTGATGGTCCGTTCAGTCTGGTCATTGACGCCGTCGATCACTTCGCCGAAGCGCTCATCGACTTGTTTGAAGCGTTCACCCATCCGATCGAGGATCCGCTTCTCGGACTGAACGACCTCCTGGTGAACAGTCGACCCAATGAATTGCTTTAGGTCTTGCAGTAATTCTTCGTTCATATATTCCTATTATCGCCCTTCTTCGAAGAGCAATCAATAAAGAAATTTCAATTCAGCTCAGAGCTGTCTTCGCTAAACTGATGTATTCTCGTCAATTCCTATTACAATTCCACCCATATTCCGGTATCCTGTGAGCAATAACAGAGATATCCAAAAAACGTGGAACACGCAACAGCTACCAATTCCAAAGGAAGTGCAATATGACCACATCAACACAACAACTGACACCGGGCGCCACGCGGACGCAGGAGAGCCAAACGCGGCTCCTGACGCTCCAAGAAACTGCTGACCAACTGCGAATCAGCATTGGCACGCTGCTGCGCGTCGCCAACTACGGCGAGATCGCCACACTGCGGACTGGGCGGCGGCGCCTCATTGCGACTAAAGACCTCGACACGGGTGAAAAACTGCAATTTACCCTTAAGGAACCGTTTAAAGCGGTCATTGCTTTATCAAAAACTAGGAAATGGTACAACATACTCGACGAAGTTAGAACTAAATTAATAAATCTAAGCCATTAGCATATACTCATAACCAGACATGGATTTCCTGATATTATTTACTTTCGCAGTCGCTTTTATATCAAGCATCCTGAGCGGTATGGCTGGTGTTGGCGGCGGATTTATAATGGCACCGTTTTGGCTTCTTATCGGCTTGACCCCAGCTCAAGCAGCAGCCAATGGCAGCTTCATGGCCTTAGGAATGGGACTGAGCTCACTAGCAGCGTTCAAAAATTCAGGCCATCTAACAAAAGACAAAAAGCTTTTAGTAGCCCTCGTCTCAATTACTATTGCAGCCGGGGCAATAGGCGCATATGTACTTCCGTATGTTGAAACCGAGGGTTTTAAAACTGTACTTGGTATACTCACATTCGCTGCGATTCCATTGGTCTTCGTTAAGCCAAAGAAGCTAGCGCAGTCGAAGCGATATAAAGTCATAGGGATTTTGCTGTTTAGTGTACTAATACTCTGCGGATCTGTGATTTTTAGCAGTGTATTTTCAATTCTTATTGCAATCGTATTAATGAATTTATTTGGTCAAAGCGTACTTCAAAGTACAGTACTTAGACGACTCATCAGTACTATTCAAGTGGCAGTGCTGTTTTTAATGTTAGGGCTATCCGGTAACTTCGTCTGGATGTACGCAATCGCCGGTCTACTGGGCGGTGTTTTAGGTGTATATATTGGAACTAAAATTGCTATCAAAAGAGGTGAGCGCTTTGCAAAGTATGCTCTTGCAGTTGGTGCCACAATTAGCGCTATCGCTCTCTTAATTTAAAAGTTCATATCCTATTTGCTTTCAATAAAAAATCACCTCAATATATTGAGGTGATTTAAGTTACAGAGCGTGGTACACCCGGCAAGATTCGAACTTGCGACACCTGGTTCCGAAGCTTTGTCAGATCACTCGATGCAGACACCTTGAGCTCTGCTATGCAGCATCTGCGCACACGTGCGAACTCGCACCAATTCGGCTCCGTTGCTGTCAAGGACTGTTATATGCCGAGATGGTATTGCCGCTACTAATCTTGAGGCACTTGTTGGTCGCACTGTCTGGCGAGGCGGTACAATTAGTCGAAACAGTGGCCGGATACCTACCATTCTCGGCTTGAAATAGCTTCAGTTGTTTATCGACTTGTGTCAGATCGGACCAAAGTGCAGCAGCTCGAGATCGGTCTTGAATGCCGTTGTAGGCAACAATTGTTATGGCCGCCAAAATACCAATCACGACGATAACGATCAAGAGCTCGACGATAGTAAAACCGCGGGAACGTTTCATATGGTTAGAACCCCGCGGTAGGTATTGCCTTATTAGAGAGAGCTTGACTTATTTTGTTTTTACTATTTAGTAAGTTTTTCACTATATACGCCTATCTGCTTTCTTTGCTTCTATGACATTAGTTACTAGAGCTATACCATAAGCGAAATATTCTATGCAACCCCGCCTGATGAC
>JBPPME010000049.1:0-10354 GCA_051305895.1 Saccharimonadales bacterium (SeqCode) | reverse complement strand
TAGTTGAAGATAAGGGCAATGGCTTTGGTCGCTATCGCTTCACTGCCGAGCAGGCGTGGCTCAATGATGAGACATTCGTGAAGCGAGAGGTTGAACTATAAAATTATGAATCGTCATGAGTGGCGACGGTTTCGGCCGCGACGTTTCAAGCATCCAGGTAGCGCGAAGGGGCTTTTTGAAGATGGTCGGCTAATTGCTGAGCGCTTGCTTGCAAAAAATCATGGCTTGCTTGAAGCGGCCGTCGAAGAAGTGGCAACCCGAATCAAAGAAGAACCAACATCACACCTGCTACTCGCATCGTTACTGTTGCAACTACCTATCGCTGCTAGAGCTCAGGCACAGATGGATAAACATCCATATGGCTACCACGATAAGCAGGCACGCTTGTACCAATTGATTGATTTCAACGATACGTTTGTCGCCACGGTACTGGCACTTGACGAGCCTGCAGTACACGATTTTATTGAGCGTTTCAAGAAAGTGGGGACAGATTTTTGCCGCCAGCTGAAATATCATATGCTGACCGACGAACAGTACGATGCTATCACACACGGACTGAGCCGCGAGATTGCGGTTTTCCGCGGAGCACTAAAGGCGGGATTTCAAGCTGAGTTGACCTCACGTAATGAAGACGCCTTCGGTATTGATATGCGTATTGCCGACGGTTCACTCGGCCGTTTTATTAATGTCGATGTTAAGACTGCTTCAGCCTTTCACTTCCGCCTGAGTGAGCTGGTACGTGAAGGCCGACTGCACCCGTCTGATCAAGTCGATGCCGAGGCAAAGGGCTACTGGGAAGTAGTAAATAACCACGATAATCGTCACGTTAAGATTATCTTGCTGAGGATATCAGATGAAGAGTTAGGTAGAATCATCGATTTTTCATTTGTAGAGCCTGAGCGTTTCGCCAAACGACTCCACCGAATCATCGCTGAACGAAGTCAAGCGTTTCATTGACCTCGAGAAAAAACGGTGGTACGATGGCCGTATGCGTAGAAATAGCTTATCTCGATTCGTTCCTCTGATTTTTATTGTCATTGTTGCAGTACTCTTTATCGCGGTGGTCGTATCCATTGGCCGAGCTGTTTTCAATAACCAAAGTGCATCGCCAAATTCTTCCCAAGAGACAGGCGAGGGTCGAGACGCGCTTCTGACAGTAGAAAATGGCCGTTCTGTACGGCTTACGGTACGTGGTCCAATCGTCGCCGAGGAAAATTTCCGTTCGTATCAGGTGATTATTTCGCCATCCGCCCGTGTGATGACTACCTATAAGGGGTATCTTGACTCCGTCGTACAATCAAAGGATTTGCCAAACAACATCAGGGCCTACGAACAATTGGTTTATGCGCTCGATAAGGCTAATATGATGAAGGGCGCCGTCCCGGACAATGATAGCGCAAATGACATGCGTGGCATCTGTGCGGCCGGATATGTATATCAATACGCTGTGCTTGTTGGTTCACAAGACATCAAGCGCCTATGGACGTCGACGTGCAGCGGTTCAAAGGGCACTTTACAGGCAAGTGTCGGACAGCTCAATAATCTTTTCTTAGCACAGATTCCAGACTCTGCCGATATTCTTCCGTTCCGCTCTAGCGGCCTCGGTTTATAGTCATCCCAGTGATACAATAGGGTTATGATACGTGCCATTATTTTCGATTGCTTCGGGGTGCTCTATCGTGATAACCTCTCAATGCTCTACGATACGGTGACACCTGAACGCTATCGGGAACTTCAGGATATCATCCACGCCACGGATCACGGCTTCTTTACGCGTGAGGAGTACTACCAAAAGGTTGCTGAGCTTTCCGGCAGAACCTCTGAGGATATTCGTGCCATTGAACAGCGTCAACATGAACGCGATCCGGAAATGATTGCCTATACTCAAACATTTCGTCCAACCTACAAAGTTGGTGTGTTAAGCAATATCGATGTCGACAGTATGGCGAAACTATTTCCCGATGCTGAACGTAATGAACTATTTGATGCATTCGTGATGTCAGGGGCAGTGGGCTATACCAAGCCGATGCCGGAGATATTTGAACTGGCTGCTGCACGCCTCGGTGTCGAGCCGGAAGAATGCATCATGATTGATGACATTCCGCTCAATATCGAAGGCGCCCAGGCTGCTGGCATGAAGGGGCTTGTCTTTAGTTCACGTCGTCAATTGGCACTAGATCTGGCACGTGTACTTGAGGAAGTGAATGCCTGAGCTACCTGAAGTCGAGACAGTACGACGAGGGCTTGAAAAACTGATACCGGGACGAGTGATTAAAAGAGTTGCTCACGATACCCCTAAGTCATTTCCTAATGCTCTGCTGGATATCGAACAGTTTCTGATTGGTGCTACGGTGAGTACGATTCGTCGCCGCGCCAAGGTACTGCTTATTGATCTATCGACCGACTACACTCTGGTGATTCATCTCAAAATGACCGGACAGTTAGTCTATGTTGGCGAACAGCGCTTCGGGGCTGGTCATCCGACCGACAGTCTCGTTGGGGAACTACCAGATCGATCAACGCGGGTAACATTCACGTTCGTGGACGGTTCGCATCTGTATTTCAATGATCAGCGTAAATTCGGTTGGGTGCGGCTCATGCCCATCATCGAAGTGCCAAACATCGATTTTATGAAAAAAGTTGGACCAGAGCCGCTTGAGGCTCATTTCACCTGGCAAGAATTTTCCGAGCGCTTCATCCGTCGTCAGCGGTCAAGTATTAAGGCAGCACTCCTCGACCAGACGGTAATCGCTGGTGTCGGCAACATCTATGCTGACGAAAGCTTGTGGGGTGCGAAAATTCATCCGAAACGCCTTGTTGGATCACTTTCCGACGATGAGCTACGGGCACTTTTTACAGATTTACGCGATGTGATGAATCTAGCGATTGAAAAAGGCGGTAGCACTGACAAGAACTATGTGAATGCCGAGGGAAAGAAGGGAAGCTATATGGATTTTGCTCGCGTCTTCCGTCGCGAGGGACTCGCGTGTCCGAGGTGTAGTGCGACGATTGTTAAATTACGAGTTGCTGGCCGAGGTACGCACATCTGTCCGATATGTCAGGTAGAATAAGAAGAGTTATGATTACGCTACTGACAGGAGAAAATAGTTTTGAGTTGGACCGCGAACTAAAGCGGACGTTCGCTGCTTTTAATGGAACGCCAGAAGTATTCGACGGCGATACACTGGAGCTGTCGCAGCTTCCCGATATCCTCATGGGGATATCGCTTTTTGCCGACGAACGACTGGTGATCATCAAGCAATTATCAGAAAATAAGACGATCTGGTCAGTGTTTGATCAATGGCTTGAGCGGGTGAGTGATGATATTGAGCTGGTCTTGATAGAGCCAAAGCCAGATAAGCGGGTAAAGACATACAAAGCGCTGGCTAAGTTTGCGGAAGTAAAGACATTTGCACTGTGGGGCGAACGTGATGTGGGGCTTGCCGAACGGTGGGTACAGGATGAAGCGAAGCGCCTTGGCGTCTCGCTGGCGTTACCGATGGCTCGTCGTCTCGTAAGTAGGGCAGGAACCGATCAGTGGCGGCTGGTACATGCCTTGGAAAAATTGAGCCTGCTCAATGAGGTAACCCTCGAAAGCATCAATGAACTGGTTGAGGCAAATCCGAGCGAGAACGTATTCCAGCTTTTTGAAACAGCGCTCAAGGGTCAGACTGAAAAAGTGCACGCCATGATCGAGACGTTGCAGCTCACTGATGATGCGCATCGTGTAATGGGGCTACTCAGTTCGCAGGCTTTACAGTTAGCACTTCTAGCGAGTACCGACAAGCCAAGCACCGACGTCGCCAAAGAAAACGGTATCCATCCGTTCGTTCTCTCGAAAATGACATCATACGCGCGTACATATGGTCGTGACGGGACGCGTAATATTATCACTCATCTTTCTAACGCAGATACTGATATGAAATCACTAACGGTCAATCCGTGGCTTCTCGTAGAGCGGGCACTGCTTAAGATTGTTTCCTAATAAAAACGACCAGGCTTATGCTGGTCGTTTTTTGAGTAAGAAGCGTCTACTTTTTTGTAGGTGGTTTCTTAGCTGGGGCTTTTTTTGCAGCAGCCGGCTTCTTTGCAGCGACGGTTGCTTTTAGTGTAGTTTTAGCGACTGGAGTTTTCTTTGCAGCTGGTTTCGCGGCAGCTGTTTTCTTGGTACCTGCTGCCTTTACTCCGGCTGTTTTCGCAGCCTTTGAGAGCGCACTTTTGCGGCGTGCAGCGGTATTTTTCTTGATAAGACCTTTCTTGACGGCCTTGTCGAGTTCGCTGTGAGCTTTTGCGAGAGTGTCGTTTGATGGCTTGGCGACGAATGCCTTGTTGGCACCCTTGATGTCACGCTTGATGCCGACGTTGCGGTCACGACGGTTGATAGCCTGGCGAGCGCGTTTGATGGCTGATTTGATGATTGGCATGAGACTCCTCTTTGTTCGTTAGATTGTTACGCTAATCAAGAGTGCATTATAGAGTAAAAATGATGATCTGTAAAGGGTAGGTGGGTTGTTGACGCTGGAAAAACACTTATGATATAGTGGTATCAAACCCTCTATAACATAAACAGTTAGAAAAACACACCATGAATGAAAGCACTGTCGCCAAGCAGCAAATAATCGAGAAAATCAAGGGTAGTTCGAATATCCTTGTTACTGTTGGACGCGACCCATCGGTCGATGCACTATCCGCGGCGCTCGGTATGACAATTCTTCTTAATAATCTTGGCAAGCACGCCACAGCGGTTGTTAGCGGTGTTATCCCACCAGCAATTTCATTCCTTGAGCCGGAAAAGACCTTCGAGGGCACTGTCGATAGTCTTCGTGACTTTATTATCGCTCTCGATAAGGAGAAGGCCGATCACCTGCGCTACAAGCTCGACGGTGATGTCGTCAAAATTTTCATCACACCGTATCGCACGACAATCACCCAGGATGATTTGGAGTTCAGCCAAGGTGACTATAACGTTGAGCTGGTTCTGGCACTTGGCGTGCAGGATCAGGATCACCTAGACAAGGCACTTGAGGCGCATGGTCGCATCTTGCATGATGCGACGACCGCGGTACTCAGTAGCGGTAGTGATGAGAGCAAGCTTGGTGATATCAATTGGCACGAGCCAAATGCAAGCAGTATCAGTGAAATGCTGACCAGTATCAGTGAGGCGCTGAAGAACGACAAGCCGATTGTCGACGAACAGATCGCGACGGCATTTCTTACCGGTATTGTCGCGGCAACCGATCGCTTCAGTAACAACAAGACTAGCTCAAAGGTGATGACTATCGCTGCACAACTGATGGCAGCGGGTGCTAACCAGCAGCTGATTGCCGCAAAACTTGAGGAGGCTCGTGCGATTAGTAGTGATCATCAAGATGCTACCTCTGATAGTGACAACGGTGACGGTACGACCAACCTAACCGAAGGTGAATCAACCAAGGTTGAAAAGGGTACCGAGGTGCCAAAGGCAAATGATGGCAGTCTGGCTATTTCGCACGAATCAGAGGGTACTCTTGAGCAGGTGGCAGAACAAGTCGCTGTTGAAAATCAAGAAGATGCCACCAAGAAGGCAGAGGATGAGCTCGCTAAGCAGCTGGGTACGGTGACGTCAGCCACAAACTCTAGTACCCTTAATCTTAACCATGATCTGCAGCAAGAAGCGCAAGAGGCGGTGCAGCCTGATATCGATGCCCAACAGCCTACCGAGGCTGAACCGCTACTCGGAGGCACATTGAACGCTACGACCGAACAGGCCGCTGAGGATAAGCGTCGTGACGACGAGGATTCTCGTAATCGTACAATCTTAACTCATGACAATAGCAGTCATATTGATAATTCATTGCCATCATTTATCGAGACACCATTTTCTGCCTCAATGACACCACCGAGTGAAACTGTGCCAAGTCTACTGTTTGAGTCACCGGAATCGACCAATACATCATCGCCACTCCCAATTGCACCTGAGCCACCGTTGGCCGATTCGACGCCAGCACCAAATGTCGAGACGTCTGAATCGTCAGTTACTGCGCTTCCATCGTTATCGCCAATTGAAACACTCGCTGATCTTGATGCGAAGAATAGGGGTACTATTGATCACGCCGATGCACTGGCTGATGTTCATGCAGCATTCGATATGGCACCGATTAGCACTTTGCCACCGAGCGATTTGGTATCGTCGACCACAGCTGAACCTGTTACGCTACCTTCGTTGCCACCATCGGAAGTCTCGACATTGCCGCCATTGCCACTACCACCGACACCGCCAGTCTTTGAGGCAGGACTACCGCCAGCGGAACCACTTGGTCAGCTCTTTGAAACGCCGCCAAGTATACCACCATTAGGTGACACACAGTCATCCGACCCGAATCAGTTCAAGATTCCCGGTCAGTAGTAGAAATGACATGAAAGCACTCGGTTGACAGCAGCCTATCACCGAGTACTTTTGCATTGCCGGCATCATTACGCTGTGAATAGTGTTGATCCATGACAGTGTATTTCTGTGACAGCCACTGGGATACGTCAATACGTCGATTGATAAAGCTATCTTCACGGCTCTGTGGTTCGTAGTAGGCGGTACCGTTGAGAGGTGCCTGCGATGCGTCGAGACAGTAGTACCATAGTTCTCGGGGATTAGGAATGTGCCTAAAGAGCCGTTGCGCTGCTTCTGATGCAACAATATGATCCAGATGTCCCGTGAGCCCGTGAGGTTCAAAGCTCATTACAGATATTTCGTCTAGTGCCGTGAGTACACCCTGAAGTGCGTTATTGATAGCCGTATCGATCTCATCTGTTGGTGTGTTTTGCAGGCCGCCATCGGGAAAAGAAAGGGCGGTATGTGAGGAAACGCCAAGCAGCACTGCTGCGCGTTGCCATTCTTGGAGACGAGTGGTACCCAAATCAGATATGTTGTCTGGATTTGCCCCTGCCTCACCACGTGTGAGGAGGACAAGATGGAGTTTGTAACCTTCTTCATGTAGTTTCAGTAAGGTACCGCTAGGACCAAATGCTTCGTCGTCGGGATGGGCGAAGATGCCAATGAGAATCTTTTTCATATCTTTACTATATCTTTCTTTTACCATCAAGAGAAGTGAAACTACCAGCTATTAGGACACTCTATGCAAAATTGACAGTTAGGTTCTGCATGCTATCGGGTATTTTTGATACTCTGAGCTCTATAAAAGTTTTGTGTAAAACGTACTTGTGCACGGCTAATGTTCTATACGGTATAATCATCAGAGATGACGAATGAAATTCTCCTAATTGATAAACCAGCTGGTATAACCAGTTTTGGCGTCGTGGCGCGGATTCGTCGAGTGCTGACTCAACATGCAGGTAATAAGGTAAAGGTGGGACATACGGGGACACTTGATCCGTTTGCAACCGGACTTATGATTCTCGTGGCGGGCAAGGAAACAAAAAATGCCATGAAATATACCAAACTCGACAAGGTTTATGAGGCAACAATCCGTCTTGGACAGTCGAGCAGTACAGGGGATATTGAAGGGGAGATTGCCAATGTATCTGATATCATCCCAGAGCGTGTTGATATCGAGATAGCACTCGGAATATTCACTGGCTCTATTCAGCAACGTCCACCGATTTTTAGCGCGATTAAAATTGCTGGACAGCGCGCGTACAAGCTGGCACGAGAGGGTAAGGCGGTAGAGATGCCGCTACGGACAGTCGAGGTATATAGCTTGGACCTCGTAGGATATGCCTATCCAGATTTGACTATCCGGACGCACGTGAGCAGCGGCACATATATTCGAACTCTTGCTCAGGACATTGGGCAAGTGCTCAATATTGGCGCATACTGTACGGCGCTTAGGCGTACTCGAGTGGGTGATTGGGATATTGCAGATGCTAAATCATTGGCTGATTTTGGTATATATGATTGAAATCATATATAATATATATTCATGAATGCTACCAACATCGACTACTTCGACCATTATGACCGGTATCAGTTGGTACCAATATTAGAGACGGTAGCGCATGAAGAATACGACATCTATGCTGAAGGCACGGGGCCACTTACACTTGATCAGCTTGATCCGAATCTTGTGGCAGATGTTGGATTTCAGGCAGAGCTCGAACGTGTTGGTTGGCCAACCCAAGAGGATAGTGTTATCGAGCCGGTTCACGCGTATCGTGACGCGGGAGACTTTGTGCGCGCTCTTTGCTACAGTCATCATCCGCAGTATCTCAATAACCTTAATGCGATTTTGTGTGCGGTGCCAACAGATACGTTCGAATTCGGTAACGTCTACGGTGCTTACCACGCGCTGCGTCGTGCCAATCTGCTGGCTCCCGAACTTTTCAAGAGTATCCATGACCTCTTTTCTGAATCTTACGGCACCTGTGGTAGTGAGTTGACGGCTATATTGCAGGAAAATGAGCTTGTTGCTGGTCAGGTTTGGAAGGCATTTAAGATTCTTGGTCGACTGGTTGCGGTCGATGATCGTACTCGTGAAGTACAGCAGGTCAATTCGGGATTTTTGCCTAGTCCAATCACCAGTGCGCAGGAATACCTTTCTACTTAGTTAACCCTTGAAAAGAGAGTCTTTCTTTGGTATAGTACATCACTGATGATTAGTAAAGAGAATAAATCACAGGCAATTGCTTTGACTCAGGTTTCAAAGAATGACGTTGGTAGCCCACAGGCTCAAGTGTCAATCTTGACTGCTCGTATCAAAGAGGTGACTGCTCACCTACAGGCTAACAAGCATGACCATATGGCTCGTCGTGGACTTATCCAAATGGTAGGACGACGCAAGCGCCTTTTGAAATATCTCGAGCGCAAAGACTTTGAAGGTTACAAAGCTGTTACCGCAAAATTAGGTCTACGCAAGTAGCTAGCGTAACTCCCCAAAAGGGGAGTTTTTGTTTGGAGTATAATGTGATTATGAATAGAGGTCCAATCATTGTAGTTACCTCAATGATGCAAAAGTGAAGCGAGGAGCATATGACACGCGAAACATTTTACACACTGTTAGATAAGACTGGTCATGCTGCGATGCTTCTGTACGGTGACCATTGGACGCCATTTACGCTCAACAAACGAACATCGAATGCAATAGGGGCGGTTAGCGATTATATGTGACATATTTGCGTTACTTGGTAATGTGGGCACGCATTCAGAGGTACTGACAATCTATAAGACCGACAAGAGTACGGTGTCGTATTTGCTGTGTGGTGATTTGAACTGCTCACTGAACGTACGCACATAAACTGATGCTGGCGTTTTGTTGCGTATACAATTACGTGTTAACACACTATGCCCCAAGCGCACATCGAGCGACTTAGGAAACGCCTGGAGTTATATTAACAGTATGAAACGGATCGCAAGTTGACGGCAGTAGTCAAACCTTATGATGTATCGGATTAATCATCCGCCATTTGGTGGCCATCTTCCTGATGGGATATTCAAGGAAGGTGAGGAACTACCTCAGACTATCATTCGCTAAGTAGTAGAAGAAGCGGTAATTGTCATTCCCCTCACTTAGACGACGCAGCTTTATGAAGGTGTAGACTATTCCCGACATAGATCGCGGTATGGTGTGTATCTTTATGAGGTGACGATACGACCAGTTATTGAAATAAGCTGGGAGCATAGTGCGTACGAATGGCTGCTTCATCAAAGCGACTCACGGCGCGAAGGATACCTGTATAGATAGGTACTGTATATCATTGTGAAGCGAGTATAGCGACAAGCGCAAAACGGCCATCTGTAGGGCGCTTGCCTTTGAGAAATTGGCTGTGTGAATAGTAATTTTTGTCTGTCGTAACGTCGACTGGCGAGACAGTGATATTCTCTAGCGGTACACCTGCTGAGATGAGCTGTTCTGTTGCCACCTCGTGCATGCCATGACCATCAAAGTCGTAGAGCGGGTAGTTTTCTTGTCTGGCGGCTGGGCTGAGCCATATCGTGATATCTTTTGGATCACAGGCAAATTGTTCACTCATGTACTGTACCGACTTTGTGCCACCAGATTGTACTAGGTTATGTCGTCCAAGATGAGAGATCATGAGAGTATTGTTTACCGGGTCATGAAGCACTGCTCCGATGCAATCAGCTAGGGGGAGAAATAGAGCCAAGTCTTTTTTGTTCGTGGCAATTCCGTCAGCAATAAAAGTTGGTGCTCGAGTCATGCCGTCTCCTCGCAGTCTATCATCAGCAGTGACATATCTAGTGTAGTCGTCTCCCTGATAAACCAGATGTACGAGTGTTGCGTCTTCTGGACTAATGCCATATCTTGCCAGAAACACCGTTCGTCTAGGTAGCACGGTCGCGAAATTACCATCTGATGACTTCATGGAATCGTCAGTTGTAGTTGAACAAAAAAATAGGGCATGACTC
>JBPPME010000036.1:0-4067 GCA_051305895.1 Saccharimonadales bacterium (SeqCode) | reverse complement strand
TTCAAATATATCATTCGTATATCCATAGACATTCAGTAACCACAGCGTCAATACTGTCACGATGCAGGTGACCGAGAAAAGAACAAACTGCATCCACATTTTTTGGCGGCGAACCCACTTTTGCCAGGTATTATATTTGTCTCGAGCATATAGCAGCAATTTATGTGCCCAATTAAATTCCGTCGAAAGCAGGGCGAGTGCGGCAAAAACAGTCACCCAACCAGGTCCCGGATATGGTACAGCTATAAAACCAATCAAAAGAAGCAACCCTCCAACAATACCAATCAGAGCCCGTTTCAGTGTTTTTGTAGCTCGTCGCATTATTTTATCCTCCTATAAAGCATTAAAGCACCAAGTATTACCACGGCTACGATGAATCCTCCTGTAATTACCCATACATCACTCCAAGCTTCTTCGCTACTCATATCAACTTCGATAACGACACGATCAGGGAGATCAATAACATAAGTCAATGGTATATAGTAGGCAGATGCCTTGAGCGCGTAGGGCATCACAACTAAGGAAACAAACAGCGCGTAGACCAAGATTTGCGACAATACCAAAGCTGGCATAAACTGCACTGCTTGGAATTGTGTCTTGGCAAAAGCACTAACAAATAGCCCTAGCGACTGATGATTGTGACTCAACCGCCGAACGATACAACTAGTCGTTGCAAAGGTGGCATGCAAATGATATATCACCGATTCTCCTTCACTTTTGCAATGAAAGCCATCTCTACTAACAACTGCTGTACACCCATAACATGTGAAGATGTGATAAGCATCTTAAGACTTGTCGCCAAGTCATGAAACAGTTGCCAAAAATCCTCCCGAAGCACTGGATTGAGGCTATCGTTTAAATCGTCCAAAACAAGTACGTCTGCGCTACCCGCTAACATAATAGTGGATGATGCGCGCGTCTTTTGGCTAACCGAAAGTGTTTCCATGATTTGTTTCACCCGGTACTTCGGGTGAGCGGCATCAATAGCTCGAGTGATGTCAACTTTCGATGCTTGCATTAATGTATCGAAATAACTGATGTTTTGCCAAATAACCAAATTAGGATAAACGGCGAACGCCTGTATGACATAGCCGGCACGCGGACGTACAGAAGCACTGCTGGCGACCTTATAAAGGATTGCGAATAATCTGCTAGATGGTTTTTGTATGTCTACTATGACGCGCATCAATGTAGTTTTACTCTTGGCAACACGCAATACGCTCGCAGCAACAACACTACCTTTATACATAAGTTAATTATAGACTATAGTTTCCTTGTTTTAAGAAATGCACGTACTTTATAAAATGGCTTGATAGAGGTGTAGGATTTTTCATACTCTGCTTTGCCGAGTTCTACTGCCATCTTGCCATTAAAGCCCTCTGTTATAAACACGTGGCCAAACCCATACCTTATGAAATGCTACATCCTCTGCCAACACTGGACGCTGCAATTGTTCGTACGCTTGGCGAGCCTTGTGTTCTATTAGATGCTTACATCTAATCCTTGAATCTCATCAAGCTCGGCCGCCTTATGCACAATATCCACACCTATATACCGATTGAAGTTCTCGGCCTTTTCAGAGTCCCCGTCACAAATACTATATCCTTCATTCCTCGCTCACTTTCCTGAATCTTGACATTGTCTTACTGTCTATCTCAATAGTGTCCGTAAACATCTCGTATGGTCGCACCCAGAAACCTTGCCGATCCGCAACATCATAGAGTGGCCTGTAAATGACATATTCTTCATTAGTTTCGGTATTGCGTCCGACTCCGAGAACTTCATACTTCATATCATCAGACTTGTAATGAACATAAATACCTGGTGCAATCAAATTCATACAGTAATCTCTGGGGACTTTTTAGGGAATCGAAGGCGATACTCCGTACATTTATCTTCAGTAGACATCATATAGACAGTTCCAATATAATACCCTCCTAGAAAATCGCCTTTCTTCTCACGCTTTTTCCTTACGACTTCCTGTAAGCTCGCCTCGCCGATTCCATAAAGATGTTTAAGATTTTCCAATACTTGTTGAACATCACCTATTTCCTCGATAATTTCGCTATCGAATTCAGTGCGCACAGAAATTTCGTCCGACTCCTCATGCGGCTTTGATATTAAAGCACTCTTTAGTTCTTTAGCAGTTAATCGGTGTCCTTCAATCGTATAGCCTTCCTCTTTATGCCAGTCTGTAATTCTATTGCGTACAAATTTATTGTAGTAAAATTTCGGCATTTATTAACTCTCTATCTTCTAGCATCTAATTTCCAAATAGATTACTATGCTCTCCGAATAACTGTTCGTATACATCTAATATAACACGTGGCGGCATAACTCTTAACTGAGCAGTAAAATTGACTTGCTGGCGTTCAGCCCGGGCAACTACGTTAGCCATGTTGATGAAATTCCTACTACGTGCATAGGCTACTTTGTCGGAACGATGCGCCCACGTCTAGTCTTTCGAATCATACATAGCTGTGGCGTAGAGCTGTGTAAGCGGTTAACAATCTATCGAATTCCCCCCATGTCATGTCTTCCAAGGAATTCATTGGTGGCATGTTACCCCGAAATGAACAGCAACCTATATTCATATCCCGTGATAATCTCCAAAAAAACATGCGAGCAAAAAACTACGATTTGAATCTGTTTCAGGTTCAGAATTCGGAAGTTTTTTCGCCCTCTGTCTGTGTCTCATTCTTGCAAGAAGGTTCGAAAAGACTAATGATGTACCGAATGTTCACAATAGCGTCAACAGTTCTTGTTCAGTAATAATTTTCGTTCCATAGCTTTCAGCTTTTTTCAATTTGCTCGCGCCAACTTTATCTCCAACTACAAGATAGGTTGTACCTTTCGCTACGCTCGTTTGGAAGGTGCCACCAAGCCTACGAATCCTATCCGCGGCTATATCACGCCCCATCGTTTCGAGTGTACCGGAAACGACAAAGCTCTGGCCAACCAATCTACCTGATCTACTTTCAAACTGAGGCATGACGCCCAGACTTCGAAACTTCTCCAACAACTTCTCGTTATCCTCGTCAGCAAACCAGGCCACGATACTTTCTGCCACAACCTTACCGACCCCATCAACTTCTTCGAGTTTTTCGATCGTTGCCTTTTGTAGCGCTTCTATGGAATGAAACTTATTAGCAAGATCGATCGCTATCTGTGTGCCGACATGTCGTATGCCGAGACCAAGGATAAACCTTTCTAACAACGGATTCTTCTTCTCTTTGATGGCATTGATGAGTTTTTTCGCAGAAACATCAGCGAAACGATCGAGACCGATCAGATCGTCAATAGTCAACTGATAAATATCCGCGATGTCTTTCACAAGTCCAGCATCGACTAACGCAACGACATTCTTCTCACCAAGTGTATCAATATCGAGTACACCTTTTGATGCATAATATTCCACGGCCCGTTTCAATATCAAATCACCATACGCTCCCTTCACGCGGTACACAACATCGTCATCGCGACGCTCAAATTCAAGTTCTGGATACTGTTCACGAAGCGCATCTTCATAGTTAAACCTTCTAGCACCCTTCGGTCGAAGCTCAATGACAACACTCTCAACCTGGGGAATAACGTCACCAGCCTTGAAAATGATAACCGTATCACCGATACGCACATCCTTGCGAGCAATCTCATCAGCATTGTGAAGACTAGCGTGCTGCACCGTCGTGCCAGCAACCTGTACAGGATCAAATACCGCCACTGGCGTCGCCGCACCGGTACGCCCAATGCTAATGATGATATCTTTGACGATCGTCGTCGCTTGCTCCGCAGCATATTTGTATGCCACTGCTGCACGTGGCTGCTTACCAACAATACCAAGCTCAGTGTACTGTGCACGATTATTCACTTTTATCACTAAGCCGTCAGTATTGAATGGCAACTCGTGACGCTTTTTGTCCCACTCGTCGACAAATTGCATTACACCATCAAGACTAGTAAAGACACTTGCCTGCTGGTTACGACGAATACCGATTGCGCTAAGTACTTCATAAGTAAACATATTCGTATGAATCTCACTTGCGTCATCACGTAATAAATCGTAGGCG
>JBPPME010000013.1:0-2768 GCA_051305895.1 Saccharimonadales bacterium (SeqCode) | reverse complement strand
GAGCAGGTGCGGGTGGTCGATCAACTTGACTGGGACGAGCGTGAAGGCGTGCTGCGCGCCGAGCGTCAGCGTAAGGTCGGGGAGTTGATCCTCAGCCGTGAGCCGCTGACTGGTCTCGACGAAGGTGCGCGCAGTCAGGCACTGGTCAATCTGGTACGCCGCAAAGGCCTGGAATTATTGCCGTGGACGCCGGAACTGCGTCAGTGGCAGGCGCGAGTCGCCTTGCTGCGCCAGTTGGACCTTGGTAGCAAAAGTGAGAGCCAATGGCCGGATGTCAGTGACGCCGCGCTGCTGAAAAGCCTTGAACATTGGCTGATGCCTTATCTTGGCAAAGTCTCGCGGCTCAGCCACTTCGGCAATCTCGACCTGTCGAGCATCATCCGTAATTTGCTGCCCTGGCCGCTACCGCAGCGGCTGGACGAGCTGGCGCCGCAGCACCTGAGCGTGCCGTCAGGTTCTTCGATCCGGCTGGATTACAGCGAACAGCCGCCGATTCTCGCGGTGCGCCTGCAAGAGTTGTTTGGTTTGGCCGAGACGCCACGGATTGCCGGAGGCCGGCAGGTGGTGAAATTGCATCTGCTCTCTCCTGCGCGCCGGCCGGTGCAGGTCACGCAGGACCTGGCGAACTTCTGGCGCAGTACCTATGCCGAGGTGAAGAAGGATCTGAAGGGACGGTATCCGAAACTATTCCATAAGTTAGACCCCTGGGTTGAATCGCTTAACAAAAAGAACATTGACAGAAAGGATTGAGTATTGAGTCCATGCCTCATAGGATTGACGATTTCTCTAGGGAGTGGATATGTCCTATGTGAATCCGCGATACCACGGCCGTTTGGTGCTTGTTCCGCGCGTTCGGAATGCCTTTGCAGAGATTTACGTCTCTCAAAAGCCACGTGGTGCTATCGAGAATTTGCTTGCGGCGTCTGAGCCATCGAGAACGCTTTATCAACTCAATGAGTTCGGGGCGCAGGAGGGCGAGGGAGACCTTTTCAATTTCCCGTTCCTTTTCCATAGGGATGGCAGACCCTGGTTCGAAGCGAATTCGTACTTGCTGAATCATGTGAGGCATAAACCTCTTGTTGGCAGACCCATAGATGATGTTCGTCGTCGGGCCAGCAAATTGCTTGATTATCTGACCTTTTGTGAAGATGAAGCGCTTGATTGGCTGGATTTCTCTGGCCGTCGTCCTGCTTTGCGCCCTACATACAAATATTTCGCTCATTTGGTTAACGAAGGAAAACGTAGCGCGGCAGTCATCAATCAATTCACTGGAGTGGTATTCGATTTTTATAAATATGTGGCGGCTAATTGGCATGACATCGACATCGAACGTGTTGATTCAGTTAAGAAGGTTCAGTTCCTATTTAAAGGCTCATTCGGTAGCAAATTAATAACTGCCGAAAAACGCAGTCAAACTAAATCGACGCCGGCTTCTAGCCCTGTGCCAATTGGGTTTGTTCGGGAGGACGGTGAAGACCTCCGGCCATTGGCCAATGTTGAGCTTGGCGAATTGTTGGGTATGTTGAAGGGCAAAGGATGGACGGTCCAACAACGACTTATTCTACTGACTGCATTGATGACAGGTGCACGAAAACAAACAGTTCTGACAATGCGACTGAAGCATTTGAATTCATTTACAGAAGGAAATTTGCTGAACGACGGTACTTATCTAATGCGTGCAGGTCCGGGCACGGGTATGGATACGAAGCGAGATAGAAGCCAGCAACTATATTTGCCTAGCCAGCTAGTTGAAGAATTAAAGGTTATGGCTAATAGTCCAGCGGCGGCCAAGCGACGCTCAAAGCTGCGGAGCCATTTTGAAAAAGAGTATCCTGAACTCCCCGCTTTGGATGAAGGTGATATGTACGTATTCCTGTCTGACCAAGGGGGATGCTATTACATGGCAAAAGACGATCCTCGCTATCCAATGATTAAATCCCGGCCGACTGGTCAGGTTACAGATACCATCACGCGCAAGCTGTTGGTCAAAGCATCTGATAAGTTTCCAAAAAGTTTTTCTTACCACTGGCTTCGGGCGACTTATGCTTTTCAGCTCTATCAGCATCTGTTACCACTTTTGGCGTCCGGTCAGATTCGCCCAGGGGAAGAGATTTCTTTTATTCAGCACCGATTGCATCATAAAAATAGAGAAATGACTGAACATTACCTTAAGCTCTTCAAGATGCACTCTGAAAAGTTTGCAGCGCAAGAACTGTATGAAGAGGTGCTGTTTCGCTTTGGAAGTTATGAAGATTTGAAATTGGAGACGCTCGATGAGTGATGCGCAAGCAAAAATGACTCATCGTGAAACCGATATTTTTACGGTAGCGCAACTCAGTCAGGAGTTTTTGCGGCCTGAGCGAATTCGTATACAACTCAATAAGGACGTAAAGGCGTTGCCTATTGATATAGGCTGCTTTGCTTATGTGGAGCGCGGGAGAAATAAGAGCCATATTGATAGTCGATGTAATCCGGTTGTAGAAATGTCACTTTTCAAAGATCGGCTCGAATTGATTAGGAGAATAATAGCATCGTTCGCCGTTATGGGTAATCACAGAACCATCCATAGTGAGTGTAGGTATTTTGCGCAATTGCTGACTTGGTGTGATACCAATAACCACACTGATGTATTTTCGACGGCGAGTTCAACAATAACTGCGTATCAGAGTTATACGCAGCATCTTAATCATTTAATTGCTGTAGGCAAAATTGTTCCGGTTAGTGCTTGTAATTTTCAACGAGCTTTCATCAGGCTCATTGTTCTGCGC
>JBPPME010000029.1:0-15650 GCA_051305895.1 Saccharimonadales bacterium (SeqCode) | reverse complement strand
TTGGTGTCGATACGAAAAATAGTAGTGTTGCTTGGTATCTTTGGCTTGCTGCTCTCGCTGTGATTGCCGCCGGCTGGTGGTTTATCGCTGCCGTTCGTCGCCGTAAAGACGAAGAGTAATAGTTCTCACTGGTGAATAAAAAGCGAGTGAAGCATAGGCGACGCTCGCTTTTTCGACGTTTTTGTTCTATACTATAGGCATCGTGACCGAAAAAAAACAAACAGCGTTACACCATAGAGTGAAACATCATATTCACATGGCGGTCATGCCCCACAAAAAGAATAATTATCAACCACATCTGGTGCGCTTGCCGGGTCTGATGTTTGTGCTAGTCGTTGCGTTTACGCTTAATATTTTCTACTTTGGCTTCCATCAAGGTGCGGTGCTTGGGGAATTTAAGGATACGACGATGGACCAGCTGCTTGCAGCGACAAATGCAGAGCGCCAGAAGAAGGGAAGCGAACCATTAGTTCTCAACACTGAGCTATCAAAAGCGGCAGCGCTGAAGGCGAAAGATATGTTTGCTACGCAGTATTGGGCGCATACTAGCCCGACCGGAACGACTCCGTGGGTATGGTTTCAGGAGGTAGGGTATGACTACAGCCATGCTGGCGAAAATCTGGCACGTGGTTTCAATAGCGCGAATGGTGTTGTAACAGCCTGGATGGCCTCTACTGAACACCGCGACAACCTCCTCGATGTGAATTATAAAGATGTCGGATTTGCTGTAGTGAGTGGTGAGCTCGAGGGAGAAAAGACGAATGTCATTGTAGCGCTGTATGGGGCACCGAGTGTCATAGGAGCGTCGCTGTCACCTACAAGTGTCTTCGCGTCGACAACCACCGCACCACTCAGTCCGATAGCACGGCTTGGCGTAGCAGTACAATCACTCACGCCGGCGGCGCTCGGCTCAATCATTCTGCTGATGTTCACTGCAGGAGTTGCGCTACTTGCGCATGCCTATCGCAAAAAGCTACCAAAATCGTTCCAGCGTAGTTGGCGTGTACACCATGGATTATACAAGGCAGTCGGTATGACATCACTTGCTGTTGTGATTCTGACGCTCTTTAGTGGCGGTCAAATTTAAAAGTTTTTGTATATGCATATTACCAAAGCAATCATTCCAGTCGCAGGCAGAGGTACACGTCGTCTACCAATCACGAAAGTCATCGAGAAAAGTATGTTGCCTATCGGCAACCGTCCGATAGTCGACTATATCGTTGAGGATTGCCTCAAGGCAGGCATTACTGATATTTATTTCATCGTCAACGCTCAGAGTCCCCAAATACGACAATATTACAGCGAAAACGATAGCCTGAATCATTACTTGCAGGAACGAGGGAGGGATGATCTATTGACGCTCGTCCAGCCATCGCAAAGCGTGATATTCCACTTTATTGAACAACCTGATGATGGCCGATACGGTACCGCGATACCCGTGGCGCTTGCAGCGGAGTACATAGATGATGGTGAGTCGGCAATTGTGCTCATGGGTGATGACTTTATCTACAATTCAGATGGTAGTAGTGAGACGAAACGACTGATTGAAGCGGCAGGTGATGGTGCGGCGATGCTCGGAGTGACCGTTGAGCGCGAAGCTCTCGGTCGTTATGGCGTATTGGAGCTTGGTGAGAAGGGTGAATATGTGCGCATCGTTGAAAAACCGAAACCGGAAGAAGCACCAAGTACACTGATTAATGTGAGCAAATATGTGCTAACGAGCGATATTATCCATGCTACTAAAGATGTACCAGTTGATGAGACGTCTGGAGAGTACTTTCTTCCTGAGGTTATCAACCAATTCGTTCAACGAGGTGGAGTAGTGAAAGTTGTGCCAGCGCAGGGAGAATACTTGGATGGCGGCTCGCTTGAGGGTTGGCTATATGCCAATAACGCCGTGGCTGGTAAGGCTTGAAAATAAGCCCCATCTCTGTTACAATAGCTCAGATTGATTATTAACCTAAAAGGAATCATATGACAAAAGCAGTCGTTAAGGTCGGTGGTAAACAATATGTTGTCACCGAAAAAGAGACCCTCCTGGTGGACCTCCTCCCGGAAGGAACAAAAGAGCTCACTCTTGATGCACTGTTGGTTATCGACGGAGATAAAACTGAAGTCGGCACACCAACGGTAAAAGGTGTGACGGTAAAAGCTAAGGTTGTCGAAGACCTCGTAAAAGGCGATAAACTCCGCATTATTCGTTATAAGGCCAAGAAGCGCGTCCACAAGGAAACTGGTCACCGTCAGAAGTACTCAAAGATCGAAATCAGCTCGATTAAATAACCTCAAGAAAACCTCGTGAAAACGAGGTTTTTCATACCCCTCATGCTACAATAGGGGAAAAGAAGAGGGAATACTAACACACGTGAGCGTCGTTATCACTATGACCAATCAGAAGGGTGGGGTTGGCAAGACAACCACTGCTATTAATATCGCGTACTACCTCGCAAAAGCTGGTAAGAAGACTCTTCTTATTGATTTTGATCCACAGGGTAATGCCACGAGTGGTCTTGGTATCGACAAGCAGCAACTTGAGGGTACGATGTCTGAGGTCATGCAAGAATCAATGACCTTGCAACAGGTCATCATTCCGACCGCACACAAGAACTTATCACTTGCGCCATCGACACCACACCTGGCGAATACTGAAGCAGAGCTTTCTCAAGCGACTAGGCGCTTCACACGACTCAAGAACGCCATCACTACCACTGAAGGGTATGACATCATTGTTATTGATAGTCCACCAAGTCTTAGTCTTCTGACAGTTAATGGGCTGGTAGCGGCACATCACGTATTCCTGCCAGTACAGGCGGAATTCTATGCACTGGAAGGTCTAGGACAACTACTTGAGACGATGAAGCTTGTACGTAAGCACATGAATCCGACGCTCAATCTTTTGGGCGTACTGCCGACTATGGTAGATGGTCGCACGACGCTTTCTGGACAAGTGTACGAAGAAATAAAGAAACACTTCTCGGATAAGGTATTTAAGACAGTGATTCCGCGCAATGTCCGTCTGGCAGAAGCACCAAGTCATGGTTTGCCAGTCGGTGCGTATGATCGATTTAGTAAAGGTGCCCGTGCCTATAAGGCAGTAGCGAAGGAAGTAGTGGAGCGGCTTGATGGCTAAGAAGGGATTAGGACGTAGCTTTGAGTCATTAATTCCGACTGATCTTTTCGATGATTCGTTTGACCCGACGGCATCTGAAGATCAAAAATTAAGTGAATACCGCGTACTCAATACCAATGATATTATCGCTGATGAAAATCAGCCACGTCGAATGTTTGACGAGGCTGGCCTGGCAGAACTGACGGAATCGATCAAGCGTCACGGAGTGTTGCAACCGATTGTTGTGACACCGAAGGCCAGCAAGTACGTCATCGTTGCTGGTGAGCGGCGCTATCGCGCCAGTAAAGCTGCCGGCACGACAACGATTCCGGCGCTCGTACGTACCTTAAATGATCAGCATAAGCTTGAGCTAGCGCTTATTGAAAATCTTCACCGTCGTGATCTCAACGCTATCGAAACTGCAACAGCCTACGCAAAGTTGCGTGATCAATTCAATCTCACGCTTGAGGATATTGGTGTGACGGTAGGTGGTCGATCAATCAGCGCCATTAGCAACACGCTGCGTCTTTTAAAATTGCCTAAAGCAGTGCAGGAAGCCGTCGTGAAAGGTGAGATTACGGAAGGGCAAGCGCGTCCACTCATTGGTAGTGACGGAGAACTTATTGCCTCGCTCTTACCAAAGATACTTAAAGAAAATTGGAGCGCTCGCAAGATTGAGCAGACAATCAAGGCCTACAAACAGAACAAGCCGGCTGATCACACGTCAACACGCCCGGACTATACTGAAGCTGCGACCAAGCTGACGATTAAACTTGGTGCGACCGTGCGCATTACCACGACTAAGTACGGCTCTGGGCAGGTGGTGATTCGCTTCAAGGATGAAGCTGAACTGGAACGCTTGAAGCAGACACTTCTCTAGTTTAAGAGCAGCAAGTTCTATTTTAGAATGTGCGGATCTTATTGAATGGGAAGATACGGATACTGACCGGTCCGATAATGTCGTAGAGTGGGATCATGCCAAGACCATTGCGGGAATCAAGTGAATAACCTTCTTGACGGTGATCTCCGCTGACGAAAATCGTGTCATCTGGAACGATGTCATCAACTTCGCCACTTGTCGGATTACCCGGTTCGCCATGACTGGCATCGTCTGGGTTGAAGCCCTCGGGGTGAGCGTCATTATATACAGTGTAGTGTCCGTCCTTCAGTACAACACGTTCGCCAGGCAGGCCGATAACCCGTTTGACGATGTACTCTTCAGTGCCATGAGTCGCATTGAAAAGGGGATTTTTGAAGACAATAACTTGTCCACGCTTAGGAAGGTAAGATTTATTTTGTAGTTGTGCAAGTGTGACAGGTAGGCGGTTGACTATGAGGCGATCGCCGGTGTACATAGTAGTCTCCATGCTTGGACCTTCAACATTGAAGCTGCGGAAGATGAAGTTATTGATAAACATTGCGCCGATGAGGACGCAAGCAACGAAAACAATAATGCCGATGACGTCTTTAATACCGGGATGCCGTCTGAAATAGTCGTTTAACACATTGCCTATTGTACCAGGTGGAGGGTCTTAATACTGCATATTCTTTTTTTCAAGCAGGAAGCCGCCGAGTAATCCTAAGTATACCCAAATATGTACAACGTTGGCATTGCCAGAGAAGAATGACCATTGTACAAGATAGGCTACGAGAACAGCTGTAAGTAGCCAGCGCCGCGTACGCCATAGTTCTATAAGGATACTGCCTATAAAGGCAATGAATAGAGCCACTCCGATTACACCGGTCTCGGTGAGCATTTCGGCGTAATAGTTGTTGGCAACGAGGGTGGTTGGATAATGTTCGTTTGAAAATGCATGAGCCGTCTGGCCGAAGCCACCAACACCGGTACCGACGAAAAAGCTCGTTGATTGTGACGACCAGATATTGACAGCAAGTATTGCCATCTCAACACGTGAAGATGATGATCGCTCGGCAAAATCAGTGTCCGTCTCACTCGGCAAATCGATGACACCGAGACTGATTTGATTGAGTGTCGTATCGAGTGTCGTGTAGGCACTATTATTCGTGCTAAATAATGAGATTGTTATGAGTGCAAGCAGAGCAAATAGCAAAGCAGCTAGACCGAAGCTTATGACTTTGATGCGTTGGATACGTGACCCAGTTGTATAGAGCAGGATGATTCCTGTAAACGTCATAGCTACGAAAGCGCCACGAGAAAGTGTAAGACCGAGCATGATAGTGAGTAAACCGAAACAGAGGGCGTAATTCCATTGTTTCGAGCGCAAGGTGCCGTATAGGGCAAAAGCCCATGGTGCAAGAAGAATGCTGGCGAAGAACTGTGGCTCAAGTGCGAACGCTGTCGGCCGAGCGAAACTAAAGGTACCGATGCGATAATCTTGGGGAAGCAGTGTGAATGCTGGAGCTACTCCTAGTGCGTCACCGACGAACTGCCAGGCGGCAAAAAGGCAGCTGAAGGAGACCGACGCAGCGATAATACACAGGACGATTCTTTTTTCCTGCTTGATGAGCGGCCAATAAACCACGACAACGCTCGCGAGGGTAAAGAGCAACCAAGCAAAGGCAACTGTTATTAAGCCCCGCGTAAGATTTGCTGTCCATACTAAGCTCAGCGTCATAAACAGTAGCCAGTAGGTAAATATGCGCCAGGTAGCTAGTGAGTAAAGGGTGCTTTTTGCTCGCCAAAGCATGGGAAGGGCTGTCAGTACAGTGAATACGGCAATACCGTATATCCAGGCGATATCGACATGAATGCCACCGACGATGCCGAGCTGCAATACGGGTATATAGCTAAATGGTAGCGAGGCAAATAACACTAGCAAGGCGACGAACGAGAGAGGAAAACGACGAAGATTTGTCAGATACATTACCGTTATTGTGCCGTTCTGTGGATAAAAAGGCAAGGCAGTTGGTTTCAAAGATTGACCGAATTTAGTATAGTGGAATAAGTATTTATGGCGAGAAAACCAAAAGCTGTTGATGGATTTGTCGTTCGTCGGAACGTGCGACCAGTGGGAGATATCCGCCGGAATTCTTTGAATCGCATCTCTACATCTGCAACACCCTCACCGCAACCGTCAACACAGACAACTCTTGGTCGTGGATCGGTGCAGCGTCCTGTGACCACCGTTTCTCGGCAGGATATCGATGAATCACTCAATAGTATCGATAATGAAGAAGAGCAACCAAAACGTCGACGACGTCTCTTTGGTCGCAATACGGCGGTCACTAAGTCACTGCCACGATGGCGTAAGATCCTCAAGTGGGTGATCCGTCTGCTTATTCTAGTAATTATTCTGCTCGGGCTCTATGTCGGCATCAAGGCAGTCATTAATATCGGCAGTATTACGCAAGGTGATCTACTGGGCGTCTTCCAAAATAAGCCACTTAAAGCAGATGAGAATGGTCGTACGAATATTTTAATCTATGGAACTAGCGGTACTATTGATGACCAGCGTCACGAGGGAGCAAATCTCACCGACACGTTGATGGTACTCTCGATTAATCAGGAAAAAAGAGATGCCTACATGGTAAGCCTGCCGCGGGACCTGTACGTTGATTACGATGCCACATGTTGGGCTGGAAACCGTGGTAAGATTAACGCCATGTACGAATGCTATACGGAAGGTAGAACTGATCAGGCTGCAGATGAGAAGGGTTCGCAGGCTTTACAGAGTAAAATAAGTGAAATCACGGGACTCGACATGCAATACTATGCACACATCAACTGGGCGGTTGTTACCGGTGTGGTAGATGCTGTTGGTGGTGTTGACGTTGATGTCGTGGGTGATGGTTCATGTGTTGGCTACGGTGTTTCGGAAGACGGTATCGTTGATTACAACATGGATGTTAAATATGATGGCGGTGTGCAACATATGAATGGTGACCAGGCGCTACGCTTCTCGCGTGCTCGTGGTGCGGCTGGTGGCTGTGGCCTAGCGCGTGGCGACTTTGATCGTCAGTTGAACCAGCAGAAGGTGCTCGTTGCACTGCGCTCCAAGGCTGCAAGTGCGAATACATTGACGAATATCGGTAAAGTGACAAGCTTGATGGATGCGCTTGGACAAAACCTAAGGACAAATTTTGAGACGAGCGAAATACGAACGTTGATGTCACTGGGTAACGATATATCATCTGATGAAATCAAATCAATTGATCTGGTTGATCCAGAGCATGCGCTGATCATTTCGGGCAATATCCCTGGTGCAGGTAGTACGCAAGTACCAGCCGCGGGTACATACGACTACTCTGACATCATTGCATTTATTAGGAAGACTGTTTCTGGTAATGAACTGGCTAAGGAAGAAGCAAACATCGTCTTATTAAATGGTTCTGGTATTACAGGCTATGCCGCGACTCAGTCCGAGAAGCTCATGGAGCTCGGTCTTGCGATCAGTGGTGTCGAAAATGCGCCAGCCGGTGCGTATCAACCGACAGAGATTTATCAGGTTACAGAAGGCAATGCGGCGACGAAAGCTAAGCTTGAGAATGTCTACGGCGTGAAAGTTTCTAGCGGTACGCCTCCAGTAGAGGTTGCTGCTGAAACTGATTTTGTCATCATCTTTGGCGCAGCTGCTTCAGTGCAAAACTAGCTGTAGAATGGTATAATCTGGAAGTATTATGGAATTTTTGAAGCATTCGCGTCGACGCACGATGCTCAGTGAGGCTGCATACATTACATTGAATGTGGCACTCGCTGTAGCGGTCTTTCTGGTGATGTTGACTACCTCATCTGTAGGAGCAGCATTGGTGATCGTACTCCTCGGTAAGTGGCGTATTTTTGCGGTACGACCACACTTCTGGGCAACGAATCTGGTCGCTAACATGGTAGATATAATCGTGAGTGTTAGCTTCGTAGCTCTGCTTTATTCCGCGAATGGCGTAGTATCTGCCCAGATCGGTCTTACGCTTTTCTTCATCGGATGGCTTGTACTTTTGAAGCCGCGCTCGGAGCCAGTACTTGTAGAATTGCAAGCTGGCATCGGCATACTATTAGGTGTTACTGCGCTCATGCAAATTTCATATAGTTGGTACGCGTCAGTTGTGGCGGCAATTATGTGGATTATCGGCTATAGCGCTGCCAGGCATGTCCTGAGCGTCTACAAGGAAGCACACACGACACTTTTGAGTTTAATCTGGGGACTAGTGATGGCAGAGTTGGGCTGGCTGGTATATCACTGGACATTCGCATACGATCTTGTGATTACGGGTGGCATCAAGCTACCGCAAGTGGCGGTATTCGCAGGACTTCTAAGCTTCCTTGCTGAGCGTACGTATGCAAGCTACCACAAGAATGCTGGTATGGTGCGTTTCGATGAGATATTGTTGCCATTTATTCTTACGCTCAGTATCATCTTGCTTTCAGCAATTGACGGTATTATTAGGGGTGTATCGTAAAATCTGTAAGGCAGAAAGGGCATCATGGACAAAAAAGAGCAGACGGACACAACACAAATTCCTAAAGATATACCAACACTTACATCTTCCGGAGTGAAAAATCAGGGCTCAGTCGTAACAACAAGGCATCGCGTCGGTAAGCGGATTGTAGTCGGAGCTATTTTCCTGGCGGTTATCTTTGCAGTGGCGTTTTTCGGCTCATGGGCGGCCAATCAACTAACTATGCCGAACTACGTTACAAATCCAGATAGTGACGGCAACCTCGTCGTCTCGGAGACTGAACAAAATATTTCTAATGTCGTAAACAAAGTCGCACCAGCCGTGGTATCGATCCTCACGAGAGCCGACAGTCCATGGTATACGGGGGCTACCACCGGAGCAGGCTCAGGTATGATTGTTAGCAAAGACGGCTACATCCTCACCAATAAACATGTCATAGAGGGTTCAAAAACAGCAACAGTGGTGTTATCAAACGGTATGTCGTACAAGAATGTACCGGTTATCGGTACGGATCCTCTCAATGATCTGGCGTTTCTCAAAATTCCAGACGCCAAAGATTTGCCAATAATTGAGCTAGGCGATTCCAAGACAGTTCGTGTCGGTCAGCAGGTGATTGCCATCGGCAATGCACTTGGTCAATATCAAAACACCGTAACGAGTGGCATCATCTCAGGGCTTGGTCGGCCAGTTAGTGCGGAATCAGAGTCGGGCGTAGAGAACCTTTCTGATCTCCTACAGACAGATGCGGCTATCAACTCTGGCAACTCGGGCGGTCCACTCCTTAATATGCAGGGACAAGTTATCGGTATCAATACGGCTGTTGCTGCCGACGCACAAAATATTGGATTTGCCATCCCGATTGGTGCCGCGAAGGGTATGCTTTCTCGACTGGTAGCGACCGGCAAGTTGCAACGTGCAGTGGTAGGGGTGCAATATTTGCCTATCACTCCCGAAGTACGTGAAGAGTATAAACTGAGCGCTGAAAAAGGGGATTACGTGACAAGGGTCGGTGGCGTTGCTAATAGCGTTGCCGAGAAGGCTGGTATTAAAGAGAAGGACATCATCACGAAAGTGAATGGTGTTGACGTGGAACCGGGCAAGAGTACATCAACTCTCGTCGGAGAGTTTCAACCAGACGATGAAATCACCTTGACTGTTCTTCGGGGCAATGAAATATTGGAGCTGAAGCTTCAACTTGGCGTGTTCTTAGTCGATTAATCTTTTACGAAGCGGACGGCAAATTTTCGTGATGCGTCATCACGAAAATTATGACTATGCGCGTATCTTTTAATAGCTTGCCATTGTCTAGGGTCAGCCTCGAAGATAGCGATGCCGCCCGAAGACATACGAGTCTGTAGTTGATCGAAACACTTTTCGATAAGACTCAGACCCTCCTTGTTGGCAAATAGTGCCTCAGCGGGCTCATGGTCGGTTTCTGGTGATCGCTCCCAAGCCTCATCGACGTAGGGTAGGTTTGCGAGCACGATATCAGGGGTAAATGGGTAATCTTCAAGCAGATTACTGCGAAGTGGATGTACATCGGCATGGAGTTTCTTGGCATTATTTTCAGCAACAATCAGGGCAGGATGACTGATGTCGATAAGTGTTACATCGAGATGAGGACGCTCTAGTTTGGCGGTGATACCGAGGGCACCGCTGCCAGTACCAAGATCGACGAGGCGCTTACTAGAGGTGCCTGAAAACGGTTCGGTTTGAGCTACTGCCTCAAGAAGAAGCTCGATAATTTGTTCAGACTCGGGACGCGGAATGAGAACATTTGGCGAGACGTCAAACCGTCGACCATAAAATTCCTTGTGACCAATAATGTAAGCAAGAGGGACATGTTCGAGACGTAGCCGTACTCTGGCGTCGGCGATGCCCTCATGACGCTCAGATAGTTCTTCGTCGCCATGTGCATGAAGCCAGGTACGCGGTTTGCGTATGGTATGAGCGAGTATGAGCTCAGCATCGAGCTTGGCACTACTAATTCCAGCTTTGGAGAATTCGTTGGCGGCTGAAAGTGTCCATTGCTGTAGCTTCATGGCAATCCTTATTCTGACGAGGCACCTTGAGCCTTGAGCTCGCGTTCGTAGGCTTGGAGGTTTTGAATCAAATCATCAATGTCGCCATTCAGAGCCTGCGAGATACCACTGCGACTGTAGCCGATACGGTGATCAGTGATGCGATCTTGCGGGAAGTTGTAGGTGCGGATTTTTTCGCTGCGGTCACCCGAACCGATAAGTCCACGGCGCTCAGCAGTGAGTTTGGCATTCTCGGCGTCGATTTTCTGCCGGAGTAGGCGGGAGCGCAGGACGCTCATGGCTTTTTCTTTGTTCTTGATCTGAGACTTCTCGTCTTGATTGGTGACGACCATACCGGTCGGTAGATAGGTGATACGTACGGCAGAGTCGGTGGTATTGACTGATTGACCACCGTGTCCGCTAGCGCGGAAGATGTCGATACGCAAATCGTTAGCATGGATCTCGATGTCAGTCTCTTCGGCTTCAGGTAAAACCGCCACGGTAATGGTACTAGTGTGAATCCGGCCTTGGCTTTCAGTAGCTGGTACACGCTGGACACGCTGGACACCCGATTCGAACTTCAATTGTGCATAGGGAGCATCACCTTTTACTTCAAAAATAACTTCTTTGTAACCGCCGGTATCATTGTCGCTTTCACTTATGAGTTCGGTTTTGTAGCCGTGTGCTTCACACCAGCGTAGGTACATGCGGTAGAGTTCGGCAGCGAAGAGAGAGGCTTCGTCACCGCCTGCGCCAGCGCGGATTTCCATGATGACGTTCTTTTCATCATTGGGATCTTTTGATGCGAGTCTCACGAAAAGTTCTTCATCGAGCTTTTCCAGCGCGGCTTCAGTTTCAGCTACTTCATCTTTCGCGAGTTCTGCTAGCTCATCGTTGCCACTTGCGAGATCGCGTGCTACGGAGAGTTGTTTATTGAGCGCTTCGCGTAGTTCGCCTTTGGCAATAATGTCATCTAATTCGGCAAAACGTTTGTTCTTTGTGCTGAACTCTGGGTCGGAAAAGGCATTTGGTGACGACAGGAACTCAGCCAGAGATTGCTTCTCGGCCTCCAGACTGTCAAGATTGAGGGTGATTTTTGGCATAACTTTCCTTATTGTCTCATATAAAAAGAGACTGCACAAAAAGCAGCCTCTTTTGGTACGCGGGGCGTTATTTTTCGCCGGTTTTTTTAGCCTTGTTAGCGGCTTTTTTCTTTGCTTTGTTGGCAAGCTCTTCTTTGCGCGCTTCAGCGGCAGCAAATTTTGCCTTGAAGCGGTCAACGCGACCTTCTGTGTCGATGATTTTCTCTTCACCGGTAAAGAATGGATGTGAAGCACTCGAAATGTGTACTTTCACAAGTGGGTACTCATTGCCGTCCTCCCATTTGACGGTCTCATCTGTCTGAGCCGTACTCTGGGTGAGGAAAGCAAACCCAGCGGTATCGTCGCTAAATACGACAAAACGATAGTTGGTTGGGTGTATACTGCTTTTCATAACTGAACTATTGTAGCGTACTTCGTACCTCTTGTCAAAAGGGTAAGTATTTGATACAATCGCATGGTAATAACTTAAACGACACAACCGTTTGCATACTTCTGAATATACTCAGGGCGAGCGGTGAGGAAAAAGGAGTAGTATCATGACCGTTGAGGTTGATATTAAGGCTTTGCTCGAGGCTGGTGTTCATTTCGGACACAAAACGAGCCGTTGGCACCCTAAAATGGCGCCATACATTCACAGCAAGCGCCAAGACAGTCATATCATTAATCTAGTAAAGACCGTCGAAGGTCTAGAGGTTGCGCTGCCATTTATTACTAAAACTGTTGCCAGTGGCAAAAAAGTATTGTTTGTCGGTACCAAAAAGCAGGCAAAGGATATCGTCAAAATTGCTGCCGAGAAAGCCAATCAGCCATACGTCACTGAGCGTTGGGTTGGTGGTATGCTAACCAACGTCGCTACGATGAATTCACAGCTCAAAAAGCTGCATGATCTTGAAAAGCGCATGGACAGTGGTGAACTCGAGAAGCGCTACAACAAGCTCGAAGTACAGCGCTTTCAGGAAGAAATCGACGTCCTGAACGCTAAATATAGTGGTATCAAAAACCTTGAAGGCAAGCCTGGTGCAGTGGTTGTGCTTGATGTCCTGACAGATGTAAACGCCGTTCGTGAGGCTCGTAAGCTTGACATCCCTGTGGTAGCACTCGTTGACACGAATGCTAACCCAGACGTTGCTGATTACGTGATTCCAGCAAATGACGACGCAATCAAAGGCCTGAGCCTGCTGCTCGACTACTTTGTCGCAGCCGTAGCTGAAGGTGCTAAAAAAGAGGAGAAATAATCGTGGGCGTATCTGTTGAAGATATTAAAAGACTTCGTGAACTAACTGGTGTGGGTCTAGGTGATGCAAAAAAAGCATTGACCGCATCAAACGGTGATTTTGACAAAGCACTCGAAGAAATGCGTAAAAAAGGCCTTACCAAGGCTGAGAAAAAGGGTGATCGCGAAGCACGTGAAGGCGTGATTGATAGCTACGTTCACTCTGGTCGTATCGGTGTGGTTTTGGAGCTTAACTGTGAAACTGACTTTGTGGCTCGTCTTGACGACTTCAAGACATTGGCGCACGAGCTTAGCATGCAAGTTGCCGCTATGAATCCGCAGTACGCGACCGAGGCTGATATCCCAGCTGAAGAGTATGACCGTGTTAAGGCAGAGCTCCTTGAGAGCGAAGAGCTCAAGAAAAAGCCGGAAAATATGCGTGAGCGGATAGTCGCAGGTCAGCTGAAAAAGTACTTCGCAGAAAAAGTACTTGGTAGCCAGAGTTACATCCTTGACGATAGCAAGACGGTTGAAGAGCACATCAAGGAATCTATCGCTAGAATCGGCGAGAATATCCGTGTCGGTCAGTTCAAACGTATCGAACTCGGGGTCACTGAATAAGAGCATAGTGAATAATGAAATACCCCTCAGAAAGCTGCGGGGTATTTCATTACGGCATAGGATGATTAATGGTAATTTATTAAAAAATATTTTATAATAAATTACCTATGATAAGCCACCAAAGAAAATTTATGAACGAAGCGCGTACACAGTGCATGGTGGCTGCGGAGCTTTTGCAGCCGATTGATGATGATCTTCGAGAGGTAAGTGATACGTATGATGGCCTCACGCATTTCGTTGTAGATTACGGCCACACTGATCAGGCAAGTGCAGTTGTCGGTATCCGACCGGAGGCTCAAGATGCTATGCGACACGAATTTTATAACAGCTCCATTTACAACCGTCGAATCGACCTCGGTGCGACGGCACTTGGTTATGCACTGCGACAGACGAGCCCTCAATACTTACTAAGCCGAATGAATCCTAAAAAGCATATGACTTGGGCTGAACCTACAATCATTGATGATGATCTGACAGGTGGGTTACAAGTAGCATTTCGTCATGATTTAGGTCCGGTACCATCTGAGCGTACAATGCAACAACTCTGGCGTCATCATATCGATAACATCAACGAAGTAGCTTACAATTTCTCCCGGCTGTCAAAACAAGTAGATTCTCTTGGGGACGCGTTGGAACTTGATGCTCCCGCTACGCCGAACGCGTATATCATAGGTTGGGACTTAAACAGCTCCACGATACTAGCAAAAGAGCGGTACGGCAGTCTGCGAAATTATTTGCTCGATGCCAAAGAGCTGCTTTACCGTATTGCAAGCATTGATCATCGCATCGACTACGATGACACGGGTGATGGTCAGCACTTCGTCCTCTGGCTTCCTGAATACGTTGATCGTGCTAATCCATCTTCGTTGAGTGAGTACTTGGAGTCCGATATCAAGCCTCTGGTCGAGCGTATGTATATAGCGCATCAGTTACTGAGTGATGATTACGTGGATATTCAGCCGGAAATTCGCTTCGCTTTAGGGCTTGCGTCAGTTGATCAGGATAAACAGGGGCAGACTACTACACCGGAGCTATGGGAAATTACGGACACGCTTGGCGATAAGAATAATAAAGCTTTAGTAGCAATGACCAGCACGGTGCGAAATTTACAGCGAGACAATCGAGGCGTTGATCTTTAGTTCGTCGCGCAGATCAGTGGCGGTAATGATAGTCTGGTAGGATTCAAGAGCGTGCATTAACTGGATTTCACGCGATACGTCGAGTTCCGAGAAGACGTCATCCATTAGAATAAGTGGTCGCTTGCCGGTGAGTTCCTCGGCAAGAGCAACTTCAAGTAGTTTGAAGGCAAGCATGATGGTGCGCATTTCGCCGCGAGAGGCAGTTTCGGATACAGGATGAGTGTCAAGTGAGATAAGAATGTCTTCGCGGTGTGGGCCGGTACTCGTGAAGCCACGATCGGCATCTTGTACGCGGAAACGTTCTAGCCGATGTAGGAGCTGTTGCTGGTAGCTCACATGTCGCGGACTGCTATAAGACGCGGCGACAGTATGTGCAGAGCCAGCGAGCATCGAATATAGCTGGGGCATGCGCGCAGTGGCAAGTTCAATAAAGTCGTGGCGTGCATTGGTGATTTCTGTCGCAAGCTCTGCGAACTTAATGTCCCAAGCAAAAAGATGACTCTCCCAGGTGGCAGGCGACATGAGATTGCCCTGCTTGAGGAGCTCGTTGCGTTGCAAAAGAACACGATTGTAGCGACTCAAAACGGTTTGGTAATGTGGATAGAGCCGTGCCAAAATACCATCAAAAAAATCGCGTCGGCGCTGCGGAGAGCTAGAGAGAAGTCTGAGCTCATCTGGTTCAAAGAGAACAACTGGAAGTCGGTGCTTTGTCGGTAAGCGAGCGGATTTTTTGTCTTCGACTGAAAATTCTTTAATAAAGGTTTCACCGGTGAGCGTAAGGCGTGTGCGTCGTGAGCTACCGCTGTCATCGACAAGCTTGATTTCGGCTAATTGCTTGCCATGAGTGATGATATCACGATCGCGTCCACGGAATGATGTACCACGTCCAAGCAAGTATAGACTTTCTAGGAGTGTCGTCTTGCCGGTGCCATTATTGCCAAGGATAAGCGTGACGTTTGCGTGTAAGTCAGCCGTAAAGAAATCAAACGAACGGACATGGTGAACGGAAATATGCTGAATCGCCATACGTACTAGTATAGTTTTTGGTATACTAAAAAGATAGTAAGC
>JBPPME010000002.1:0-2521 GCA_051305895.1 Saccharimonadales bacterium (SeqCode) | reverse complement strand
ATCACGAGCTTGAATCGACCTAGAGATACTATGAGTGAGGCACGAGGGCGTCAGTCGTTGGGGTAAGATTCTCAGACTATTTAAGGAGAATGTCAATTTACCTAGAAGATAATATTCAGCATCGCCACCAGCACCAGCACCACAATGATTGGTTTCGGACCACTCCGTCCTGGAGGTTGTTCATTAACATTAAATCATTTCGCGCTACTAAGAGAATATTCATTCATTTCAGAATACCCACCAAGGTCTGAATCGAGGCTACGTGGCTAGCTATTTGTGTTACAACGAGTTTTGCTGCCGACCTCGACATCGTTGTCATCCACCTGCGCCGCCCGGAAATTGTTCGAGCCATCATTTTACTATCTATGCGGCTTTATTTCCCAGAAAATACGACGTGCCACGTCAAGAATAACTAAATACCACGTGTAACATTTGATGTTCTAGTCACTTCATACTTCTTACACTTGAAAAACTCTTCACTTGGTTCACTATGTCCCCAACGAAGGCGAATCATGTACTTTATATTGCATGAGATTTAACACCTACCGAGTATTCAAATGATCTAGAGACTTGAGTCAACGTAATTTCAAGGAGTCAAACCCCTTCAAGTCCGCCCAAGACTCAACAATTTTAAGTGAATGGAGTAGGACCCTCGGCCAAGCGAGTGATGCTCTATGTGGGGAAATATAAAAGCAAGGCTTCACACGCGTTGCCGTCCACATACGGGAAGTTTCAGGCCATGTAATATATATTTCTCTTGCATATTCTGTTGGAAGCGTTTCCTTGGACACCGTATGACATTCGAACAGTCAAACATTAGAATAGCGCAGAAGGCGATATTCACCGATGGCTCTGAGAATCTTGAAATAGCCCTTAAGAGAAACATAAAACAGGGTGGGCGACTTAAGGCAAATATCAGCGAACAGATGCATGGGGATATGGACTGTTAAAGAAGTCCGAAGTGTGTAGCGAAAGGGTTCATTCTCTTTACAGTTGTAGTAGAGGCATGACTGCTCATACTATCGCTAACAGACCATACTGTAGACACTTTGCATACTGAGTTTACATTATAACTACGAGTTTTTCATCAGTGTGCGATTATTGCTGCCATTTTCATCATTGCTGCCGGCTTTTCGGCTTAATGGGCATCAGACGAGATTCGTCAGTACCAGATGAAGTGAGATAAGGTTAGTTGAAGAAAGCAATACGAAGATTTAGGTAGTCTTAGTTTTTGTAAACATTTTGAGAACATGACATCCGTGGTATCAAACTGTCCTGAGTGCCTGCGACGCTAGAAGCCAGGACATAACCTCACTTTTCTTGCAAGCTTCCTTCACTACAAGTCGACCATTATATGTTGCGGTCCCCCTAAGACCACTCATGTTTACTCTTTCTCTTATCAACTGCGAATGTCTGGTGGAACCCGAAGTTGTCAGTCGCCTGTATCTAAATCGACTTGGATTGGAATTTAGACGGTTTGATTATATCTATATAGCTACAAGCTTCTGTTATTGACCATCAGAAGTCAATACACTGGCCGAGATCAGCACCAACATGGGTAGCCTAGATTCTCCTCCAAGCCTGGGGAACGATGATGTCAGTCGTTTCCCTTCAGCCCTTTGGCAACCTCTCTGGCGAGAGTCACTGCTATGACAGAATAGAGTTCTTCGAGATTGCATTTTGGGGAAATGGAGTCTTGGATTATCATTATCACACTGTCATCTTGGTCACTTTTGTCAATCTTCTCGGCCGAAAATAGTACTTCGAAATGCGGCCTCATTTAAGATTCATCAAATGTACAAGGAGAATAACTTCTCGATGCATTGAAGACGTGCGATAACGCCCTCTCGCTTTCCATCTTTACTAGACTTTTTTAAGCATGAAAAGTTCTTGCAGTTCAGTTCTCAAGAGGTAGCGTCTGACAGCTGGTGAACATTTGCCATAAATACATATATTAAATACACGATTGCCGATTTTGATTGGTACCTTTTGCTCTCTTAATTTAAATGGTAGCAATTTCGGCATGATAGCATTGTTTCTTGATTCGATTCACTTTCACGTGTCCTTCATTCCGAGACTGCAGGGCTAGATTCATTTAGCTCGTAGACGAGTGTTGTGTTTTGATGAGAAGCTCGCTTAAATCGACATCCACCCCTGCAATCTCCCTCCTTATATATCCGACGACTACTGCGCTCTTGAGCTTCATTCAGCAGTATCTTCAAGCGTATTTTTGTGACTAAGTGGTAAATTTATTCTTAATTTCTCAGGTGAGATCAGTTAGAACGTATGATGAGTTCAGCAGTCGAGCATCTTGCTTCTGGAGGGTGTAAACAATCGACGAGCGAATCGAATTAAGAATCGCTTGTTGTCGTTTTGCTTTCCGTTATCATTTAGCACAATACGGTGATATGTACCTACAATCACTTACAAAATTCTGATCATATCAGCAGGGTACGCTGGTTGCTGCTCGTACAGAACTTTGTACAGTATACCGTCCCTTCACCGTTTATGCGCGACAATG
>JBPPME010000096.1:0-19404 GCA_051305895.1 Saccharimonadales bacterium (SeqCode) | reverse complement strand
AGCGGTACGGCCAATATGCCGCATGTATCTGGACTCATGAATTAAATCCTCGATTTCAAGTTCCATGGCGGTGTCAGTGAATACTTTGCCCGCAACCAGTGTTTCCCGTAGGGTGGCTGGCCTTCCAAATGTTCGTCTTGCTGCTGTCATTATCATTATTGTAACATATTTAGTATAAAATAGCAAAGTTTGATATACTGTACGTAAATGGAAAAAACAAAACTTGAAGACATAGTTAGCCTTGCGAAGCGACGAGGTTTTATCTATCAAGGATCCGATGTATACGGCGGACTTAGTGGTACATGGGACTATGGCCCTCTCGGTGTGGCTCTCAAACGCAACATCATGCAACTCTGGTGGAAAATGTTTGTCGATGAGCGCAATGACATTTACGGCGTTGACGCGGCGATTCTGATGAATCAGAAGGTATGGCAAGCAAGTGGCCACGTAGATACATTCACTGATCCACTTGTAGAGTGTAGTAATTGTCACGCACGTCTGCGTGCTGATAAGCTGGAAGATCCGAATAAGTGTCCGGTTTGTGGCAAAGAGGGCACCTTCGGTGAGGCTCGTGCTTTTAATATGATGTTCAAGACCAACGTTGGTCCAGTGCAAGATGAGAATTCGATCAGCTATTTGCGGCCAGAGACCGCCCAGGGTATCTTTACGAATTACAAGAACGTTGTTGATAGTTTCTACCCAGACATGCCATTCGGTATTGCACAGCAAGGTAAAGCGTTTCGCAATGAGATTTCACCGCGTGATTTTGTATTTCGCTCTCGTGAGTTCGAACAGATGGAAATAGAGTATTTCGTGCATCCAGATAAGTGGGAGGAGTCATTTGAACACTGGCGTCAGCAAGTATGGAAGTGGACGCAAGCACTTGGTCTTCCTGATGAGAATGTCCATGAGCTTGAAGTGTCAAAAGATGACCGTGCACATTATAGCAAACGCACTATTGATTTTGAATTTGATTTTCCAATCGGCAAAGAAGAGCTTCTCGGTCTCGCATATCGAACTGATTTCGATCTTAGTAACATCCAACGTGCCAGTGGTAAAAATATGGAATACCAAGTGAAGGGTAGTGACGAGAAATTTGTCCCACATGTTATCGAGCCGAGTTTTGGACTGGAGCGTGCTATCATGGCAGTACTGACTACCGCTTATACCGAAGACGAAGTGAGCGGTGAAAAGCGTACATTCTTGAAGCTTCCAGAGCACCTCGCACCAGTAAAATATGCCGTCAGTCAACTTCTCAAAAACAAGCCTGAACTCGTCGTAAAAGCTCGTGAAGTATATCAGGTGCTCAAAACAAAATACAGTGCTATCATGTGGGATGACAACGGCAATATCGGTAAACGCTATCGTCGCCAAGATGAGATCGGAACACCCTACTGTGTTGTTATCGACTTTGAAACAATCGAAGGTGACGGTACGGTGACTATCCGCGATCGGGATACAACTGAGCAGAAGCGTATTTCCATCGAAGAGCTTGTATACTAGATATGATGAAATCATAAGCTTTTTGCTATCCTAAAGATGTGAAGAGGTGCCACAAAAATTATACTTTCATACGGTGCTAGTGCCCATCGTCATGTCGACATTTCTCTGGTGAAAAGTATGCCGCCGATTGTGTCCGGCCATGGCACTTACGTGTATCAGTTGTTATGAAGAGCAACGTAAGGAATCAGTTGAAGATGTTCTCAGGCGTATTTTCGAGGCATTTCGCTCTGAACAGCATAGTGAAAAACAGCTGCGCTTCATCAGGTTTCCGGGTGTTGGTAAAATTACGGCGCTCTTCAGTCATATTTATCGCTATAATGGGCGAGTATGCAAGACGAAACATCCAACATCCCGCAAGTGTCAGACGTAGCAAAAATTACTGAGACGACTGATATCTTTCTCTGGGCGAATACTACCGACGCGATCAAGAATGATATAGATCTTGAAGTCTTTCTCTTTAATAAAAACTATACACCATATGCGATGCGGTTTTCGCCAGAGCTTGAGCGACAGATTCGTGCACTCTTTCTATACGATATCGTCAATGATGTTAACATGGGCGCTGGTACAGGGTTGAGTGTGCGCGACTATGAAATGAGCGAAGCTGAAGAAGACGTACTTTTACGCACTGAACTGGAGAAAGCTGGCAAGGCTGAAACGCTAATTCATCTCATTGAACACGAGCGCTCGAATATTTTAGAATTCAGCGAAGAAGAGCACGAATTTAAGCGTATGAAGGGTATCATCGTGCGATTTGCCCAGAAGGACAAACAAAACAAGCCGTTCTATGTAGCTAAGGGTCTGCAGCAGGGAAATACTCTTAAAGGTACTGTCTCATGGGAGATTAATGGCGGCAAGTTTGAACAATTCAAAGCTGACGTGGGGTTGAAGATCCCGGCCGATAGTCAGGTAATGATTACTAATGGCGATATCTTTATTTTCAACCAAGCAAAATTCGAGAAATTATTCCAGTATGAATATAAAAAACAGCTGTTAGCTGATCAGAAAGCGGCGGAAATCGCGCAGCATTATAAACTAAGTTTCCCAGAAGGGCTTGATCTTCAGACGTTGGTGCGCGAAAAGAAAAATATTGTTACAAAACTACAAAAGCTAGAACTTGGCGGCGTATCGCAGGAAAAAGCGCTCGAGTATGCAGATGATATGCAGCTTGATCTTATGACCGATGATAATGGCGCGATTATCATCATGGATGGGCATGATTTAACGACATTTGTGAATCTGATCAACGAAGACTATATTACAAGTGCTGTAACAGGGAAGCGCTACGAGATCAAGAGTAAAAAGCTTCTTGATGAGCCAGATGGTGAACCACCAAGAGGATAGATATTCTTTAAGTTATGAGGAGTCAGCATCGTCTGTGTAGCAAACAGGGCATAGCAAGCTAACAAAAACAAACCGCGTGCGACTTAACCACGCGGTTCACAGTGTTTGTCTTGCCGCTCGTCCGAAGATAAGCTCTCAGACTGGTCAAGCAACCGTATAGAAAAGGCACAGACTAGGAGTATCGCTACTGCTACTATCGGGCCAAGTGTTTTCTGTACCGAGCGACCCGAAAGCCAATGTTGGTGTTCGTGTTCGTCGGGGTGTCGTTCAAATTCAGGGCGAACACTCCAGCATTCGCACCGTTGTTCCAATTCCCACCGCGGATGAAGCCCCGCGCTCTACTTTATGCTACTTAAACCAGCGGTCATGTCGTTGTAGTAACAACAGACTGCACTAGTTATTTGAGAGTAAGGTAACCCTATTGCAAAATATTTGCTTCTTAGTCGTCTCATGACTATGGAGATAACGAAAGATAAATCTATAACCAAAGCACTCGATGAGAGAACTTGACTGGTATACTAATAAGTAATGAATCAGGGGTTAGCATTGGAGATCATGCTAGCCGGCGAGAGTGTATTGCTCACAGGGCCGGCTGGCGCAGGAAAGACGTATGTTTTGAATCAGTTTATTCGCTTTGCGAAAGCTGAGGGTAAGCATGTCTCAGTGACGGCTACAACGGGGCTAGCAGCGACGCATCTGGGCGGCACGACTATACACTCATGGGCTGGTATCGGGATTCTCGATGAGCTATCGACCAACTTCGCGGAACATATATCGAAAGGACGTCGAGAGATTATTGAACAGACTGACATATTGATTATCGACGAGATCTCTATGCTACACGATTATCGCCTAGATATGGTTGACGAAGTTTGTCGACTCGTAAGAGGAGAGCCTGCTCAACCGTTCGGTGGCATACAGGTGATCATGAGTGGTGATTTTTTCCAGTTGCCACCAATCAATCGCAATGAAGGACGAACGGGTGGCTTTGTAGTGAATTCCCGAGCTTGGCAGGAGCTTGCGCCTGTTATCTGCTATCTGGAAGAGCAGCATCGCCAGGATGACGATGTATTGCTCGGCATCCTCAACGCAATGCGTGCGGGCGACGTACGTCGCCATCACGCTGAGACATTATTGGCACGTATTGGCGTGGTACCACCAGAAGGCACACTGCTTACTGAGTTGCATACGGTTAATATTGATGTCGATAAGCTCAACGAGCAAAAACTCACCGAACTCGAAGGAGATGAGGTGACTTATAGTCAATCGACGACTGGGGCGGCAAATTATGTTGAAAATCTTCAGCGCTCCGTGCTTGCACCCGCCATATTGAAGCTTAAGAAAGGTGCGTTGGTAATGGCGGTCAAAAACGCGACCGATCGCAAATATGCCAACGGTAGCATTGGCATGGTGACAGATTTTGAACCAGGTACTGATTATCCGGTGGTTGAATTCCGCAGTGGTCGCGAAGTAACGATGACACCGGACACATGGGAGCTGCGGGATGGTGATAAGAAGCGGGCAAGTATCACACAGATACCACTACGGTTAGCGTGGGCAATCACTGTGCACAAGAGCCAGGGTATGACGCTTGACGCGGCACGGATGGATCTGCGCAGAGCCTTTGTGGAGGGCATGGGCTACGTAGCACTGTCCCGTGTGAAGAATCTAAATAATCTATATCTTCACGGTATCAATCAGATGGCATTAAGAATTAGCGGTGATGCGCTTAATATCGACGGTATTTTACGTGGACGCGCTACAACCGACGCCAAACGTTTTGTCCATCTGGTGGCAAAAGCTGGTGAGCGTGCCAGTATACCAGAGTCGAAGCAGAAGATGAGTTCTGGTGGTACGTCTTGGCAAGATAAGATCGCCAAGATGCGTGAAACGCATCCGAATGCCTACAAGCCATGGGAAAAGGAGGATGATGAGACATTGAAACAAGATTTTAAAAATGGCGCCACACTCAAACAACTCGCTAAGACACTTGGTCGGCATGAGGGTAGTATCAAAATGCGTTTGCAAAAGCATTTCGGTGAGGACGTAGTACAATAACTGCATAGATTATACGCGGTTACATTGTGGAGTGACGAAGCCGATCTTTTATAAAGGCGTTTGATGTGAGCAGCTTACAAAAAATGTATCGTATTTTGGAAATTAAGATTAGTGGGTATGCACTTTTCGTGTCGTTAGTAGTGTTTATTTTGGCATTCCCAATCATTCTATCGACAACTGGAGAAGTGAAGAAATATGGGTGGTGCGACATTCGCTAGTCTTTTTATGTTAGCTATGATGGAGGTAATTCTCTATTTTTTATCAAGTTGGAAAACAAATACATATTCGATGTATTCATCTCTCAAATCTTGCTTTACGAAATAATATGGCAACTCAGTTTTCAACAGGAGAACTGAACAAGCCTGGCATGCTTTTCTCAATCGGGGATACTCACCTACTGGAAGAGAAGATAGGAACCATTGATTAATCATATGAGATAGGTACCTATAGCTATATAACTGGCGTTGATGAAATCGTAGCAAGCATGACTGGGGCTACGTAAAGCTACGACTCGACGTAATGTGCTACACATCATGGTGCTTAATGCTGCAAATAGCAACATTCAAATCATGAAGTTCAACATCATGAATTCGCCGGCTGATTTCAAAAAAAGACCAGAAGCTTAGTTTGGAGGTGATTTTGACAAGTATTTTACGCTCTACGCACCGAAGGAGTATGAACGAGACGCTCTATATCTTTACGTCTGAAATCTATGGCACTCTGAGGGTACTACGCGAGAATGGCTGCAGAAGCTTACTTCTACCGTAGGCGCTAAAGCCGATGACAGAACGGATTATATTATACTGACGAACGCGTTGGTAATCGTGCCTCAGACGTGGTGTCGCCATCGGGTCAGCGTCTCAAAAAGGAGTACCTGTATATACAATTGTTATCATTGCCTTTGTTCTTGTGGTTAACTTGATGTTCAACTGGAGCTTTATCGAAACCTTCTTTCAAGTGTTTCGATAAATTTGCTATACTGGGTAGAGCATGTCGAAACAAGCGACACCGTTTCCGAAACGTTTTCTATGGGGCGCCGCAACGAGCGCCCATCAAGTCGAAGGTGGAACTCATAACCAATGGTCAGTTTGGGAACTTGACCATGCGAAAGTTCGTGCCGCCCAGGCCGAGCATCACATGCATGATTTAGCTATCTGGCCGGAGATTGAAGAAGTGGCAAAAACTCCAGACACCTATGTCTCTAGTTCTGCGAGCCAACACTATGAGCATTATGAGGCAGATTTCGATTATATCAAAAAGCTAGGCCTCAATGCTTACCGTTTCAGTGTCGAGTGGTCGCGTATCGAGCCTCGCGAGGGTAGTTGGGATGCGAAGGAGATTGCACACTACAAGCAATATGTGGCAGCATTGAAAGTGCGGGATATCGAACCGATGGTGACACTGTTTCATTTCACGTTGCCTGTATGGTTCAGTAAGCTCGGTGGATTTGAACGGCGGAACAATATCAAGTACTTTGTGCGCTTTGCTGAGAAAATTATGTCGGAATTCGGCGGGGATGTGAAATATATTGTGACCATCAATGAGCCAGAGGTTTATGCATACAACAGCTACCTTGAAGGTAGCTGGCCACCTGGCGTATCGAGCAAACGCCAATTCTTTGCAGTGCTGAACAATCTTATTCGTGCGCATAATAAGGCTGCGAAGATGCTTCATGGAATGAACCGTCGCTATAAAGTGTCTATTGCAAAGAACTCGCCATTTGATTATCCAGGTGATGATGCGTTCTTAAGTCGAGCAAGTGCTGGATTCTTACAGTATCTGCACGACGATTACATACTGAAACGGGTGCGAAAGACATGTGACTTTATCGGTGTGAACTATTACTTTAGTAATCGAGTCTACGGATATCGAGTGCATAATCCACATACTCAACAGAGTGACATGGGTTGGGACTTGGCACCTGAAAATATAGAGTACGTACTAGAGCGTTTGTATCGGAAGTATAAGTTGCCTCTTATCGTTACGGAAAATGGTCTAGCGGACATGCATGACGAGAAACGGAAGTGGTGGCTCGGCAAGACAATGTTGGCAATGCAGAATGCCATAGTTGAAGGCGTTGATCTGCAAGGCTACTTTCACTGGAGTCTTCTGGATAATTTTGAATGGGCGAGTGGGACATGGCCACGATTCGGTCTCGTCGAAGTAGACTATACCTCAGGTAAACGCACAATACGACCGAGTGCCTTGTGGTGGGCGGCACTACGCATAAGGATGAGGGGGAAATGATGAAAGAACCATTTGGTGCTGATGAAATCAAAATTGCCGTTATCGGTGGCGGTACCGGCAGCTTCACACTACTAAGTGCGCTTAAAAACCATACTTCACGAATCGCAGCTCTGGTCAATATGGCTGATGACGGTGGAAGTACTGGCGTACTGCGCGATGAACTCGGTGTATTGCCACCTGGTGATGTGCGCCAGTGTCTGGTGGCACTTAGCAATTCACCGAAGGTACGCGATCTTTTTAATTATCGTTTCGAAGATGGTAGTTTGAGTGGTCATGCCTTTGGTAATCTCTTTTTAACAGCACTCGAAAAAATGACCGGTAGCTTCACCGAAGGAGTTGAACTCGCTAGTGAAGTACTTAATATCACGGGTGCTGTCGAACCAATTACGGAATCAAACGTGACATTGGTAATGAATAAGCAGAGCGGCGAGATGGTACGTGGTGAGTTTGAAATCGCTGAGACTGACTTTGGTGCTGAGCGACCGGAATTTCGATTGGAGCCTGAGGCGATGGCAAGTCAGCGAGCACTAAGGGCGATTGAGACGGCCGATATGGTTGTGGTGGCGCCAGGAAATCTTTACGGTAGTTTGGCACCAGCACTTATTGTGCCAGATGTCGGTAAGGCGCTCTGGAGGTCACGAGCTCTCAAAGTCTATGTTTGTAACCTTGTGACAAAGCCGGGGCAGACGACTGGCTATCAGGTGCATGATTTTGCTGATGAGATTGAGCGGCTAGCAGGCACGCCTTTTTTGGACGTTGTGCTTTATAACACCGAGAAGCCAAGTGAGGAGCTACTCAATCGATACGCTAAGACATCTGAACTCAGCGTTGAATGGGACGAGGAGGCTCTCGATGAGCGCCATTATCGTGCAGTGGGAGAGAAGTTGCTCTCCCGTCAGGTATGGAACAACACAAATGCATCATCAGATCCATTGGCTGAATCACGAACGTTCATTCGTCATGATTCCGAGCGGGTAGCCCGGGCGATTATGGAGGTCTACACTCATGTCACGCACATCTGAGTATTGGGTTCTTGACTTTGACCGTTGTTTAGGATCTGAAGCATTATATACTGATGCTTATATAGCTGCTGAGCAGCTCGATCCATCTATTAGGAACGAACTATACCAGGTTCAAATGCGGGTTGAATCCGAGGGCGGATCATTTGATATTGTCAGCTATCTTGATGTACTTGATGAAACGTTGCGGGACGAATTCTTGGATATGTATGAGCGACTAACCCACAATCACGAGACAGAACGCTATCGTGCAGCCGGTGCAACCGCACTAATCGAGTATCTGCAGGCTGCTGGCATACCATTTACTATCATGACATATGGGGGTGAACTTTGGCAGGAAGCAAAGCTTAAAGCAGCTCGGCTAGATGTGTTGCCGCACCGTATCATCCAACGGAAAGAGAAGGCGAAGATTATTGATAATTGGTATGATACGCAGAAGCGGGGGTTTGCTATTACAGGCGAGAATGTATTTGGCTGATTCGGTATGCCTGGTTGATGATAAGGCGGTTGCCTTTCGTGGGCTCCACAGAAAAGCTCGCGGTTACTATCTGCACCATAATAATAGTATCAGTCGGCTATCTCAGCAGGGCATAGTTCCGAAAAGAGTGGTAGATGTGGGCTCGCTTGAGGATATTCTCAGTTGGCAAAAGCATATAGCGGCTTCATGAGGCTTATGCTATGATGAGGTTATTATGGTAAAGCAAGCAGCAACCACGAAGAAAAAAGCAACAACCTCTAAGCCGGTTGCCGTACTTGAGACTGGTGCTGATCTAAAAACGGCCCTGTTAATCGTTTCGCTAATCGGTAACGCGTTCATTATTTGCATATGGGTAGCGCTCAAGGTAACGAGTCAGTACGATACCGCACTCAGTCTTTTTTTCCTCGACCGATAGGGAATATAAGCATAAAATACTGCCTCTGAAAGAGGCTGTATTTTATTAGAAGTATTTTCCACAAAACTGTGGAAAAATAAGCCTTTCTACAAAAACAATAAAAAAGTGCTTGCAAGTGGGTAAACGTGGGTTGTATAGTAGGGTTAGTGGAAAGAAGTGGGTAACCCCACCCACCAAAATAAACACCACCACATTAAAAATAATCAAACCATACTCTACAGAGAGGGAAAGCACCCCAGAAGGCGATGGATTATTTCGAACGAAAGCTTGATGACAAGCGTCGGCTTACGATTCCGACAGAGCTTCGCAATGAATTCGCAAGTGGCGTCATCCTGACACGCGGTTTTAAAGACTATCTGCACCTATATTCACAACAGGTATGGGACAGAGAAGTAGAGCCGGCTCTCAGTGGTAGTATCCTCGATGAGGCAGTGGCCGATATTAACGTCCGCTTTCGCCGAGGTAAGACATTTGCCGAGCTTGATCATAAGCAGGGGCGGGTGACCATTGAGCAGCATCTCCTAGAATATGCAGACATCGACAGAGATATAGTCGCGGTCAGAGTTGGTAATTATTGGCGACTCATGCGACCGGATGCCGTATAGTTTGATACTTGGTGTAGGCACTTTAACAATTTGACGAACCTCGAGACCACCTATCTGGTAATAATGGCAGTGGCATGCGAAACACATTAAACATTCGTTGCACCTTCCTCACAACAACACCTCCCAAAAAACTCCACCACCTCACACATAAGTCTCTCAGGCTTCATCACCTTATGAGCTACACAGTATCTCTTCGATGAAGTCCAACTTATAAACAAAAACAAACACACTTTGCGAAAACAAACAGCCATCTATTGCCAGTTAGGTGATCTCGAAGATTATTGAAACGCGACATTTCGACGTCGTGTTACAATAATCATAAATGAGTATCAAAGAACATCCACCACAATTACATGTTCCGGTTCTACTCGATGCAATGCTTAGGAGTATGCGCCCTCAGTTAAATGAGACCTATTTAGATCTCACGGCTGGCTATGGGGGACACGCTCATGCATTTCTCGAACGAACCGCTCGCTATGAAGGCTCATTTCTCGTTGATCGTGACGCATTTGCACACGAGCATCTTCAGGATTTAGCCGACAAAGGTGTGCAGACGTTAAAACTTGATTTCCTTACAGCTGCTCAGCAGCTTGTAAAAGAGAAGCAAACGTTTGATCTTATAGTTGTGGATCTAGGGGTGTCGTCACCGCAGCTCGATAGAGCTGAACGAGGTTTTTCCTTCTCAAAAAATGGTCCGCTCGACATGCGGATGGATCAAAGCCAAGAAGAAAGTGCAGCAACGCTTATTAACTACTTTAGTGAATCAGAGCTTGTTGACATCATTGTTCGTTATGGCGAAGAACCAAAACTGGTTGCGAGGCGTATAGTACAAGCTATTATTGCCCAGCGGCAGACAAAACCATTTGAGACGACGGAAGAACTTGCTGAGACTATCGCAGCTAGTTATCGTGGCAGAAGGGGTAAAATCCATCCTGCAACGCGCACTTTTCAAGCTCTCCGCATTGCCGTCAATGACGAGCTCGGGCAAATTGAGCGATTGCTACCGCTTGTACCGACACTTTTGAATAAGGGCGGACGAATCGGCATCATCAGCTTCCATAGCCTCGAAGATCGTCTCGTTAAGCGTAATTTCCAAGAGCAGATGGCTTCTGGATATGAAGCCGAACTCAAAGTTCTGACGAAAAAGCCTTTACGCGGGGACATAGACGACGTTCACAATCCGCGATCACGTAGTGCTAAGCTACGTATCGCTGTGAAAAAATAAACAAAAAGGAAGGGGCAATTAAATGCCAATCCACATCCCGGTAGAAAACCAATCAGTCGAAACGCAAGTGACCGTTCGGTTGAAATAACTACCACAACAATTCCGTACCGCCCCTAAAAGGGCGGTGCGGTAACTAAGAAAATAAAAAAACCACCACATTATGACTACTTACCAACGATCCACCACTATTAATCGTCGCCAATCACAATGGCGTCGCAATCAGAATACAGTCGCATTTACTTCGAATGTCACATTTGGCCCTGTAACTCACACCGTGCTTGTTGCGCTGATGATTACGGTGCTAGGTTTGATTTATTTGACACAGGCCACCAAGGTAACTACCTATGGGTACGAGACACAACCAATCGATGATAAGATTGCTGAGCTTACCAATCAAAAGGCAGAGCTTGAAGTTCAGAACACACTGCTAACATCACTGGATTCGATCAAGAACAGTAATGTTGCCAAGGCGATGACAGAGCCGACCGATGTCGCTCGTGTTGAGGAATAACCCTGGGGTATCTATGAACGGTACGGCATCAGCTCACACGCGCATACGCTTTCTTATGGTGGCGAGTGCTTTGATGCTTGCGATTTTTATTGTGCGGCTTTTTTGGCTGCAAATCGTCGATCATGATAAATACGTCTTGATGGCTAATGAGGAGCAGATTAAGAGGCTCGTTATACCAGCGGAACGGGGGGAAATTTATGCGATGGATGGTCAATCACCAGTGAAGATTGTGCTTAACCAAGCCGTTTATACTGTCTTTGCTGATCCAATGGAAGTGAAAGAGCCCGAGACGGTCGTTTCAACCGTAAAACGCATTGCAGGTGGCAATATCGTTGGTGATGATCTGAACGAGCTGGTGCGCGCCAAGCCCAGTCGCTATAAGGTTCTTGCAACCAAGGTAAGCCGCCAGCAAGCGGAACTTTTGCGTAATGAAAAGCTAGCCGGCATTGGCCTCCAGCAAACGACGAAGCGTGTCTACCCAGAGAGTGGTATGGCTGCGCAGGTGCTCGGTTTTGTTAATAGCGAAGAGAAAGGGCAGTATGGTATCGAAGAAGAGCTCGATAATCGGCTCAAGGGAAGGGACGGGCTGCTGGAGTCTGTAACAGATGTTAGTAATATTCCGTTGACCATTGGTGATAAGCAGATCAATATTCCAGCACAAGATGGCGAAGATGTGGTGCTGACTATCGATCGTAACGTGCAGTCGTATGCTGAAAGTGCACTAAAGAAGGGTATGGACAAGATTGGTGCTGAGAATGGGAGTGCGCTGGTAATGGATCCGCAAACGGGAGAGGTGTTGGCCATGGCGAACTACCCGACATACAACCCGGACAATTTCACGACAGTAAAGGATACTAACGCATTTAATAACAGCATCATCAATGATCCATATGAGCCAGCATCGGTCATGAAGATTTTCACGATGGCTACCGGCATCGATAGGGGTGTTATCACACCTGAGTCGACTTATGTAAATACTGATTCGATTCAAATCGAAGATATTACGATTCAGAATGCGAGTAAGGGACAGACAGGTACGATTACCATGCAGCATGCCCTTAACTGGTCACTCAATACCGGTTCAGTGACGGTCATGGAACGCCTTGGTGATGGTAATAACATCACTCGTGGTGCGCGTGATATTGTCTATCACTACTTCCACAATAAATTTCGGCTTGACGAGCCGACCGGTATCGAACTAGCCGGTGAAGTGCCGGGTTCAATTGTCCCTCCGACCGAAGTAGAGGGAAACGCTGTTCGTTACTCGAATATGTCATTCGGCCAGGGTCTTAATCTCACAATGCTCGAGGTCGCTTCGGCTTTCTCAGCCGTCGTGAACGGTGGTGATTATCACAAGCCAACCGTCATCGCTGGTTCGGTTGATACCGACGGTAATTTCAAGCGATCTGTATTATCTGAGCCAACCCATGTTCTCAATGCCTCTACCTCTCAGACTGTCAAACAAATGGTACACGACGCGCGGGCGGCTTTTTGGGCAGGTAAGGATAAGAAGGGTTACGATATCGGGGGTAAGACTGGTACTGCGCAGACTATAATCAACGGCAAATATGACTTTTCACAGACTACTGCAACGTACATTGGATACGGTGGTGATACGGAGCCCATATATGTCATAATGGTACGAGTATCCGCTAAGGGTCAGGCCTTTGACGGTGGCAGGCACGCCAATCCGATCTTTACCGATATTTCGAACTGGATGATTGATTACAAAAAGTTACAACCGCAAGGATAGAATGATATGAACCCGAACGTGAATTATGAAGCACTTGTACAGTCAATGAGCCACGTCGTGGTGCTAAGCGTCGCATCGTTTCTTATCGCCATGGCACTGACACCGATTTACACATTTATTGCCTATCGCTACCGCTTCTGGAAGAAACAGCGCACCACGAGTACTACGGGTGAAGCTCTAGAAGTATTCACCAAACTGCATGCCAAGAAATTTCGCCGCTCCATTCCAACCATGGCGGGAGCCGTCGGAGTTCTCGCAATTTTACTCGTAACAGTTGTCTTCAACCTTGATCGTGGACAGACTTTCCTGCCACTCGCAGCACTGCTCGGCGGTGCCGCCGTAGGACTACTCGATGACCTCATTAATATTCGTGGTTCAGGTGGCGGAGTAGCAGGACTGCGTTCAAGTATTAAATTCATCATGATTGTCGGTATCGGTGTCGTATTAGGCTGGTTCTTTTATGAAAAGCTGGGATTTACCGATGTCTATGTGCCATTTGTCGGTTCGTTCGACGTTGGCGTGTGGATTATTCCTCTCTTTGCATTCGCGGTAACAGCTACGGGCAATGCCGTCAATATTAGCGATGGACTCGATGGACTCGCCGGAGGACTCCTTTCTATGAGCTACGGGGCGTTTGGCCTTATTGCGCTCTTACAAGGGCAGTTTATGCTTGGAGCGTTTTGTTTCACGGTCGTGGGTGCACTGCTTAGCTACTTGTGGTTCAATATCCACCCAGCGCGGTTCTTCATGGGCGATGTCGGTAGTTTCGCGTATGGCGTGAGTCTCGGTGTGGTGGCAATGCTCACGAATTCGCTGCTGCTTTTGCCAATTATTGGTATACTTTTTGTGGTTGAAGCTGGCTCAAGCCTTGTTCAGATTCTTAGCAAGAAGCTATTCCACCGTAAGATTTTTATCTCTGCACCGATCCATCATCATTTTGAAGCGATTGGCTGGCCAGAGACTAAGGTTACAATGCGTTTTTGGGTTATTGCTGCGGTCTCAGCGTTCTTTGGTGTCTTTGTTGGACTTGTAGGAGGGCATGTCTAATGGATCGTCGCCGACGGTCTAGTGGGTCAGAAGTCCAAGGGACGACACGCAAGCATCGCCCTGATTATCAGATTGTGCTATACATGGGACTCTTGATGCTGCTTGGCCTCATCGTCATGTATGCCATTGGGCCGCAGCGTGCGCAAGTGCTCAATATCGCGTATGGTACCGAGAATTACTCCGCTAGCTACTTTTTTATGAAACAAGTAGCAAGTCTTTGTATTGGTGTCGCTGCCTTCGTGTTGATGGCGAGGATTCCGTACACATTGATCCAGAAGCATGGTAAGCAGTTATTAATGGTTGGATTTATCGCCTGTGCTGTACTGGCAGTGGCTGGTGCTATCGGCCTCGGTATTACGCAGTGTAGCCTCGGTGCGTGTCGATGGTTTGATCTTGGACCACTTGGAAGTATACAGCCAGCAGAGTTTTTGAAGCTAGCAATGCTAATCTTCTTCGCTAGTTTTCTTGGTGCTCGTTCACAACAAGGTCTTGTCAATAATTTCGACAAGACCCTTCTACCGCTTGGGATAGTCGTTGCTATCTCCATTTTCTTCGTCATCGGCTTGCAGAAAGATATGGGGACGGGCATTGCAATGCTAGCTATAATAGGCGCGATGTTTATAGTGGCGGGCATCAATAAGCGCGTCGGAGCAATGCTGTTAGCTGCACTACTTGTCGTGGGGGTGCTCGCTATCGTAATTGCTCCACATCGCATGCAACGCATTACGGCATTTTTCGCGGGTGACAGCGCGAGCGTGGATGATGCGGATACGTACCATATCGCCCATGCTAAGATTGCAATCGGAAGCGGCGGGCTGCTTGGTGTAGGCATCGGCAATAGCGTCCAGGCGACTGGTTACCTACCAGAGGCAATTAACGACTCAGTCTTTGCAATTATGGGTGAGACGTTTGGATTTGTGGGATTGGTGGTGATTTTGTGTCTTTTCGGAGCGTTACTATACAGGATCCTCAAAGTAGCTGACTTGCTACCAGATAAGACGGCACAACTTATTGTGGTGGGTGTATTTGGTTGGCTAGGTGCACATGTTATTCTCAATGTAGCAGCCATGACAGGTGTTTTTCCACTGACCGGTATTACGTTACCACTCTTAAGTTTTGGTGGTACGAGCATGGTCTTTATCGCCGGGGCACTTGGACTTGTTTTTCAGCTGTCAGGTTACACTAATCATGAATTAATTAGGGAAGGGGAGCGTTATGAAGATTCTGGCAGTGGGCGGAGGCTCGGGCGGACACGTTACACCGGTCGTCGCAGTTCTTAAAGAGCTCTCTGAAAAAAACGAGAAGATTGAGCTCCTTTTTGTATGCGACAAGGCGTTTGAGCAGCAATCGCGCGGATTGATGGATACTTTGCCTTTTTCTGTCAAGATTAAGGTCATCACTTCTGGCAAACTGCGTCGCTATGCGCACTTTTCGTGGTGGCACTATCTGCAAAACTTTCATATCGTTTTAACTAATTTCTTCGATATGTTCCGTACTATTGTTGGGTTCTTCCAGAGTGTCGGTATTTTGCTCTGGTTCCGTCCTGATGTTGTTTTTGCAAAAGGTGGATACGTGTGTCTTCCTATGGGTTTCGCTGCGTGGTTACTGCGAAAACCGCTGGTGATTCATGATTCAGATACGCGACCAGGGTTGACGAACCGGCTGCTATCACGCTTCGCAACAGCTATTGGTACAGGGGCTCCACTCGAAAATTATTCGTACGATGCTCGAAAATCGTATTATGTCGGCGTTCCGATCAACCCTGCTATTCATCCAGTATCTAAAGCTGAACAGACAGGCTACAAGAAAAAGCTTGATGTATCAGTGGATGCAAAGCTGGTTGTGGCACTCGGTGGCGGCTTGGGTTCAGTGACGATAAATAGCGCAATCATCGAGGTCGCTAGGCAGTTAGACGACAACATCATTTTTTACAACATTACAGGCAAAGCGAACTACGAGTCCGCTCTCAAGCAATCTGCAGGTGTTATGTCGTACAAGGCCGTACCATTTATTTTTGAGAATCTCAATGAAGTACTCGGCGCTGCTGACATAGTGGTGAGTCGGGCGAGTGCCACGACATTGCAAGAGCTAGCAGGACTTAAGAAAGCAGTCATCGCGGTACCAGCAAAATCACTCGGTGATCAGCAAAAAAATGCCAGAGTCTTCGCTGAAGCCGGAGCAGTCGTTGTTGTGCGAGACGATGAGTTGGCCAATACGCTCACTGAGACGATTACAGATCTCCTCGGTGATAGCGAGGCTCGAGAACGACTGGCGAGGACACTTCATGCTTTTGCCAAGCCCAATGCCGCCCGTGATATGGCAGATATTATTTATCAGGCAGGATCCCACTAGCTATGGCATTATTCCAAAAGAAAACGTCTGATAGTCTGCCACCTCGACGACGAGTGGTTAGTACGAATACTACTAGTAATGACGAGTTGACTGCTGCACCACGTCGCGATACTACCTTTCGGCGCAATCGTACCCTTACTGGTAGCAGCTCACCGTTAGTCGCCAGTACCAATGAACTTGATGCTGAGCTTCGTTCACCTAGAGCGCATACTCATCATTTGAGCAAGCGACGGAGCCATATTCTGCGACGATTCGTAGTAGCACTTGTGGCCTGTGCTGCTTTATATATTCTCATCAGTCAGTTTATTGCCGAGGTCGGTATTTCGAGCGGCACTGCAGTATTATCTGAGAGTAAGACAGGTGAATATATTGCAACCATCAATAGTTATTTTGGCGACCACCCTGCTGGGCGTTTGAGGCCATATCTCAATACCCATGAACTGCAAGATTATGTGAAGGCAAAGCATCCAGAGATTGCGTCAGTGGCGCTTGACCAGAGCGGTGAGCTTGGTTATGCCATCGTGAACGTACGTCTGCGTCAGCCTGTCGCGCGATGGGTTATCGAAGGTGAAACGGACTTTGTAGATGCAGATGGTGTTGTCTTCGCGTATACACCGTTCGAACGCCCCGCTATTGAAATCATCAATAATAACACTGCCGCCGGTCTACCACATAACGTGACCGTAAGTCATCAGTTTCTAAGCTTTGTTGGCCAGGTGGTTGGACGAGCCGAAAAACAAGGGCTTATAGTGACCAAGGCAACGATTCCGCTTCTTACTGTTCGCCAACTGGAAATTCAAGTGAGTGGAGTAGGGTACCCTATAAAGCTAACGACCGATCGCCCAGCAGGAGAGCAGGTAGAAGATGCGATACGGGTGGTGCGCCATCTCGGGGAGCATAATATTACTCCACAGTACGTCGACGTTCGAGTAGCAGGCAGGGCCTTCTACAAATAAATAGCTCGTTGTTACCCTCCTCTACCGGGGATAAGTTCTTTTTTTGTTCTATATGAAATGCGTTAGTAAAAATATATTAAAATATCAAAATAATAAAAAGCAAGTTACAGGATAGAGAAAGGGAAAAGGTGGGGGACAAAACATTTTTAAAAAAATGCAAACAGCAATTGTTGAAAATACTTTTCAAGACCCAGTTCGGCCACAAAACGTTGTGGAAAACTATTACGGATCATACTAGCTGGACAGGCCCTTTCAGTCAATGCCTTTGATATAGATACAAACAGTACGAGAGGATTCTTCTAGTAAGTAAATTCATAGACATATTTTTATACGTATATCGATATATGGTAAAATACTACCCCTATTGAAAGGTATGACGAATCATCTTTTGGCTGAATTGTATATGGCGTAAAAGAATTATTGTGCGACATTAAGTTTATATCTAAAACATGATTCCTCATGCATTCCCTATAGTTGTTGTAAGTTCTCATTTTGGTTTATTCCTATACTCCTGTCTATGTATATTGTCTACGCACACGTCCCACCGCCTATTTTTTCCACTATGTAATGATTTTTGTCAGCTGTCGAACTTTATCAATGATATATAATCGCTTTTATCACTAGGCTTAATTATCTCGGGTGCATCCTTAAGTTCCATTTTTGTTCTATATTATACTTCAAAAAATAGGATATAAAAAAAGAGCCAGGTAGTTTCCGGCTCTCGTGTGTTTACTTTTGCTTTATACTTATGCAATAACAGTAGCTTTGGTTGCATCGACAAGTTCGTCGACAGTTGCCTTTATTTGGCTATCGACTGCAGCTCGGTCTATGATTGAGCCATCTAGAGCAACTTCTTTCATGAAGCGGAGTTTGGAAGTAGTTGCTAACTGTTTAGCTTTGAGGTTCTCAAGAACCGGCTTAGCAGCCTCTTGCGCCAAGCTGCCACCCGACCAGCCGTAGCTGACAATAGCTACGGGCTTGTCATTCCATTCTTTGAAGAGCCAGTCGAGAGCGTTCTTGAGCACGGCGGTGAGACTATGGTTGTATTCTGGCATGATGAGAAGAATGCTGTCGGCGTCGCCTACTAACTGAGTCCATTTCTTGACACGCTCGTCACTTGGACTGAACTCTGGCATCATTGGGAGTATTTCACTATCAAGAAATGGCAATTTTAGCTCTTTGAGATCAGCGACAGTTGTAGTGATATCGTGACTTTCAAATTGTTTTTGTACTTCCAACAGTACTTTGTCGGCGACGCGGACTTTACGTACGCTTCCGACAACGATGAGGATATTTGCCATAATGAATAATCTCCCTTTGATAGGTGTTAGTTAATGGTATTGTGGTATATATTGTCCCTCCGGACATCACTATATAAAGTATAACACCGTAGTACTATATTTAATATAGTAAAATAGAGACACTTTGTAGAACAAAGTGTCTCTATTTGGGCTTCTTTAAGCGCTCATGCTGAGCAGCGTCCAGATGCCCCCCTGGCGGCTGTCACTACGCAGACGGAATTGTGCCCGACCATCTGTAAGCGTCAGTATTTGACTAAGGCGCTCTCCGCTTCGGACCATGCAGCTGAGTCCTGCATCGATGAAATCGTAGGTACGACCCTCGTATTCCATCTGGCGAGGGAACATGGTTAAGTCCCTTTTGAATCCCACTGCCGTGACAACTACTTCTTTGTTGATGATTGTTTTAACCATAACTCACTCCTTGGCTCACGTTAATTTGCCGGACGGGTTTTGGAGTGATCCAGCGGTAGAAAGGAGTAGATGACCGCCCTAGGTCTACTCTGTTTACTACGATGGAGGTGTTGGAACGTCTTTTTCGGACGTTAGTCGTGTGTACGCTTGTAAGTGAAAAGGCATCCGCCAGTACCTAC
>JBPPME010000095.1:0-4110 GCA_051305895.1 Saccharimonadales bacterium (SeqCode) | reverse complement strand
GCGTAGAAGTTCGCGAAGTTCTAAATCATTCACGTGGCTGCGTATCATAGCACTGAAATAATCATTCTTGTCTATTGTTTGCCAATCTATACATTTGCCAAGTCGTTTTTTAAGAATAAGATCTAACCAGATTCGTGTGCTGCGACCATTACCTTCCATGAACGGGTGGGCGATATTCATTTCGGCATATTTGGTAATAATTTCCTCGAAAGTATTCTCGGGCATTGCCTCAATCTTTGCCAAGATTTCCGTTAAATAGAGGCTATTAGCAAAGCGAAAGTTGTCTTTACTAATGTTTTTATCTCTAATTTTTCCGGCAAAATCATAGAGACCCCCAAATAAATATTCATGGATCTGCTGCAAGCCCTTTGTTGTACCAATCTCAAACGATGAAAGTTCGCTACTATCGAACAGCTTTACAGCTCGTTGTTTACTGATTTCATCAATATTTTGCATATACTTATTATACCTTTTATCCCTTAGAATTTCCACGAATGTGGGTATGCTTTGTTTTATCAAAAATTATCCATCGATACCCAAGTTATCGTCTTTCTTTAATTCTCCCGGATTGAGCTTTTGTTCCTCTATTGTTTCTTTTTCTCTATTTTCCTTTTTTCTTCTTTCTTTTCTCCCTCTCTTTCTATATAAATATAGAGAAGAATATATGATGTGAACGATGAGTAGTTATGGATTGGTTTGTAGATATAGATATAGTTAATTATAGAGTTGGTTCTGTTGTTGGTGTTTTGAGTGATTTAGTTTATGAATTGAGTGTTAGATTAGTAAATATTGGTGATGAGATATGAGTGAAGTAAAGTATCGTAGACCATTGAATAAGCAACAGCTAAGCGCGATGTATCGACTGTATTGGTATCGCTTCTGTACCAGCAAGCAACTCGCGCGCTCGTTGGAGCGATCAAGCCCGAAAGCGATTCAAAACAAACTCCAGATTCTCGAAGAGCAAGGCTACATAGGGAAACGCTACGATAAGAGCTATAAACTGGCGGGTTGTCCTGCCGAATACTACATCACGCCAAAGGGTGCACGTGCACTAGAGAAACGAAAACCAAATAGCACAAATCAGTGGGCGACGAAGAGCCTGTATAAAAACAAGACGGTATCGGACGACTTCTTGAAGCATACCATTACCGTGACAGATACCGCGCAGCAGATGAGAGCTATCCATGGTGACAAGCTATGGATTCTGCCAAAAAGCTATATGGCAAACTACAGCTTTTACCCAAAGTGGACGCCAGACTTACACCTCAAGATACCAAAGAAAGGCGAAGCACCAGCAAAACACTATTTTGTCGATGTCTGGGACGGCTCAAAACCATTCTTCGTCAGTGTCAGAAAAACCAGAAACTATGTGAACTTCAAGGAGAGTGGCAATTGGCAAGAAGATGAGCCGTACCCTGCAATTCTTGCAATATGCGAGGACAGCTATGCCCAAAAGAAACTTAACCGACAGATGAAGCGCATACTCAATGACGCGTGGGACGATGATCTGGTGTTCGCGACGACGACACGAAAGCAGTTTGAAGATGCCACGAGACCGGCGGACAAGATATGGCTACGAGTTGAGCTTGATGATGAGAAGGAACCGTTGTCGCTGGCAAGGCTCACACCGATAGGAGATGACTGAAGTTTGGTACAATCATAAGCAATATGTATTTCTATCACGGCATACCAGAAGATATGAAAGGGAGCGAGTTAATCCCTCTCAACAAAATGCTCGAAGTAGACCCTGAATTGCGGGCTAAGTATCTTGAAAAGTACAAAGGACGAGAAGAAATCCTAGAGCGCAAGATTCCGCTCCTCGACTGTTTGTGGAATGATGTCGTGCAGCTACTGCCACTACACCCGTGCCAGTTGCTTGAGTTACAAAAAGAACTCGGTTTAATCCCAGAGATTCCCGACTACAGCTACTACCAAATAGACACGAGTGCGCTCAATCCGCCACAAACGGTCGTCTACTTCAAAACTGCCCCTGGCGAAGAAAATGTCACGGTCAAGTGGCTCAAAGACGTACAGCTCGAAGAACTTCAGAGTGTCCCCGAAGCTACTAGGAAGTATTACGAGAGTATGGTTGGTACTAGCGAGCCAGTGTTTAATTACCAATTTGTACCGCATATTTTGTATCAAGGGACGATAGACGTTTCGTCGGCTCGGGTGATAAATCTACAGGGATAGAACTTTCCCCTCAAGCGTTAGCGTCTTGACAGCACGCATAAAATGTGCTAGACTGAGCATAGTTAAATTAAAACAAAAATAACACTATGAGCGAACACCTTACAGCACCAAGTAACAAGCAAGAGGTCGAAAAAACCTCGATTGAGATCATCCCTGCCTCACCCGAAGAGGTTGAGGCGAAGCATCTACAAACAGAGAGTGAGCAAGTCAAAGCTGAGACTACTCGCGTTGAAGCTGTCGGTTTAGCTCTTAAGGAAGTTCACGAGACATTAGACACTCATGACCTAGAGTCTTTAGTTGAAGGTATCGACTTTTCTGATGTTAACAAACACAGCTTCTCAATAACGGCGAATCAAGAGAAAATGCGAGATGGACTCTTGAAGTCAGGTACTACTCGCGGAGACGGACATATGCGCGATACAGTACGCCACGAAAGTTACGAGGGTGCCTGGGGCGACCCCTACACTCAATCAAACATGCAACATGAAGTCGTCGAAAAAGCTGGTATTCGTCAGGTAGATAGGTACGTTGGTTCAACCTTGCGGTCAGTTCCTCGAAAAGGACTGCTTGGTAAAGTTGGCTTCAAAGAACAAATTGGAACTCCAATGAGAAAAAGCGAGGAACCAGGCTACGTGTTTGACTACTCATTCAACTCACCAAGAGAAGGCTCTGAAGATGCTACGCGTGCCGGACACTATAACGGACAGGCAGTGAAACTAAGCGTTGAACTGACAAAAGAGCAAGCCACACAGTTATCAAGTATCCTTGCGGAAAATCCAAAGGCAGCACGACAAGTTCTTGATGGTTTTGTTCGAACAACTGGTGACTACGGCGCATGGAACGCAGAACTCTACGATGAGGAAGGAACCTTCCATGACCCTGATGAACGATACAATGACCAACTTCTAGCCCGCGACGTTCGACCAAATTACGACGCTATCCCTGATGCAGAGCCTCAAATCGTTGGCTTGATTGGAGTAAATAAAGAAGCAACGCCAAAGCCTGAAATGTACTTACCTGCTGCATAAAGTGTAAAGAAAACTTCAATATGCCAAGAAATCACGAATCACCACAAATAAATACAATGGAAGACGGTCGTGTTATTGTTGGCGAATACCCTGATCCTGCGATACAGTCTACTATCGACTTTCAGTCTCGAGCCAAGGAAAGCAAACGAGAGAGTTCAAGGGCAAACTTTCAGGTGACAGTTGATATCTCTAATCTCAATGATAAATACTCTGATGCGTTAGCGTTGACAGAAAAGTACTTTGCAAACGAAGGTCTCGAAATTGCACCAGTTCGAGTAATAGGTCGGGATACTTTACGGCGAGCCTACAGCATATCCGGTCAGAGTGAGGGTGGCGATAAAGATAAGCAAGGGCAGAACGTAAACGGCAGAGCACTCATAGTTGAGAACAAAGAAATGGGTGAGCTATTTGGTGATGATTTTGTTCTAGGTATCGCACTGCACGAGGCTGCCCATTCCACCAGTGGTGACGATGAAAAACTTATTCGTACAGTACGAGAGCATGACCGAAGAGTAAGCCTTGGCGGAATAGCAATCAATAAACGCAGTCTTGGCAAAGCAGACCTACGAAAGGAATCAGAGTACAGAGTAACGGGCGAATTTTGGGAAGAGGCATTTGCCGACTTAACAAGGGTGCGTGCACTGCGTGACTTGGGTCGTACACATGATATTCAAGGAGATACTAATCCATTTAGGACAGAAGGTGGAGTAATAATGAGGGGCGTGCCCAACGAAAGTGCCCATGATAACCATGAAAACGTTATCCTGCCTGCCGAGTTCGCCCTGCTTTCCAGGTCTCTGCCGGATAAGAACCAAATCGTAACCAGTCCGCCTAATTTTGCCGCCTACGCACTTGAATTACTCGACAATCACACGCCTGGACTATACGA
>JBPPME010000091.1:0-3847 GCA_051305895.1 Saccharimonadales bacterium (SeqCode) | reverse complement strand
CTATATGGCAGCTCAAGTCGTGGGCAGAATGGAACACTCTATCCGGCTTATCACTGTAATAAAGGGCATTATTTCCGCGTGCCAAAAGCCGAGCTTGAAGCAACGGTCGCTGATTTCATTAAGCAGGTTACATTGCCCCAGGAGCAAATCGATCTTATTACGAGTAAAGTCATGTCTGAATGGGATCGACGTCAAGAGCGTGTAACCGCTGATATCGCTATTTATGACCAGCAGATAAAAGGATTGGAGATAGAGGCGGAGGTAACCGCCCGTAAGCTTAAAATGGTTGAATCGGAAACAGCTATTAAGTATATGGAGGCTGATCTCATGAAGATTGAGAAAAAAGTACGTGAGCTTAACATTGAAAAAGAGAAGAAAATAACAGAAGAACCAGTTGATATGGGCAAGATTATGGGGAGGGTTAAATACTTTCTGGAAAACCTTGATAAACTACTGCTCCAACAGATTGATCCAATTAAAAAAGCGCAGTTTTTCGGAGTCTTTTTTAACAAAATTCCGACCTACGCTGATTTAAAAACTGGAACTGAAAATATGACTAAAATAACAGGGGTCAGCAAGCTTTTTGAACTTACTGACCCTGATATACCTGGTTTGGTGGCTCCTACTGGACTTGAACCAGTGACACAAGGCTCTTCAGGCCTCTGCTCTACCAACTGAGCTAAAGAGCCACGCTCTGCCCATTGTACCCCAACAGGGGCGGAATCTCAAGCTACTTACCGACTATGTTGCTAATAGCGTTAGTAAGCTCGCTTGGTACTACGATGACCGTCTTTTGACTTGGCTCAACGGCTATCTTCTCAAGTGTCTGGAGTGTACGGATATTAATACCTCCAGGAATCTTGCTCAGCATACCGGCAGCTTCAGCCACGGCAGCGGCAGCGGCTTTTTCACCCTCGGCGGTAATAATAACGGCACGACGCTCACGCTCAGCCTCAGCTTGCTTCGCCATAGCGCGCTTCATGTCTTGGGGAAGTTCAATGTTCTGAATCTTCACATTTTCAACGTCAATGCCCCACTTGTCGGTCTCGCTATCAACAATCTCCTTGATCTTCTGACTAATTTCTTCGCGCTTACTAAGTAGCTCATCCATATCAGCGTTTCCCGTTACATCACGTAGTGCCGCCTGCGCAAACTGGCTAGTAGCATAAACGTAATTAGTAGTTTCCAGTACTGCCTTGCCGGCATCAATCACGCGAAGATATACAACTGCATCTACACCAACGGTAACATTGTCTTTTGTAATAATTTCCTGCTTCGGTACGTCAATCGGAGTCGAACGAACATCTACCTTAATCACGCGCTGAAAAATAGGAATGACAATACGCAAACCAGGCTGACGAATACCAGTAAAGCGACCCAGCGTCAAAACGACGCCTCGCTCATATTGGTTGATAATTTTAATGCCGCTTAGAACAAAGATGACGACAATGATCCAGAAAAACCACACTAATCCCATATTGCCTCCTTTACTTATTTTCAGTATAGCATGTGCTAGGCGTCATAAGTATCACCAAAAAGCGCTCGCTTCTTGTGATCCCAAAACGTCGATTGACGAGTAAGATATTTAACGTCTTCAGGACTAGCCAGCAGTTTTTTTGCAGCCTCTTCGAGATAATATCCACCGAATGGACCCTTAATAAGAATGACGTCACCATCTTTCGCGAGATGATCACGCACATAAAGACCAGCCTGGATGGATGTATCAAAGTAAAACAGCATTTCACCTTCTTTAAACCCTTTTTCCTCAGCGATACGACCGAAATGTTCGTGTGACAATTCGCCAACCAGTACCATTATATTGATACCATCGAACTCCTTACCGACATCCGCATAGCCTTCTTCAATGAAATCACCGAGCTCATGCATATTGCCAAGGATTGCGATGCGACGCGTTGCAGGTAAGCTTTTCAAGGTCTTTAACGCTTCGACACCAGCAACCGGACTAAAGTTGGCACTGTCATCAATGAGCAGACTGTTATTTACACCCTTCAAAGCGTGCATGCGACTTGCTGCTGGCATGATAGTTGGGATAGTCTTCTCTATCGCCCCGACTGAGATACCAAGCTTGTGTGCCATCAGCACCGCACCTGTCGTCTGACGAATCAGCGCATCGGCAATAACCGGCACTTTGAGAGATTTGAAAATGACATCCCCGATAATGATCGTAATGACTGTATACTCTGCGGTTCGCTCTTCGACCTCGTAGTGTGCGTCCGCTCCGATAGAGCCATATGAATACCACTTCGTTTTGAGATCACTGAGGTATTTTTCATCAACATCAGCTGTATTAACCACACCGAAATCACGACAAGCAGCAATAACCTTAATCTCTTCTTCGCCGACCGTGTCGATGGTCTGCAAGTATTCCATATGCTCTGGCGTTACTGCTGTCAGAACGGCAGTGTGGGGACGAGCGAAAGCTACCAATTTATCCATATCGCCCGGATGGTCAATGCCATACTCAAGAAGCAATACGTCGCGATGGACAAAGAAATGTCCAAGTGCTTGCACGGTTGTCTTGAACCATGCGCTCAAAGTCATATAATCAGGAACCTTGCACTCAAAGACTGAGAGATACAAGCCAAGTCCATAGTTGTAGCTATCATCCATGAAAGAAATGTTCTTTTCGGAGGCAAGTAGCTTTGCCAGAGTAAGCTTTGTACTTGTCTTACCGACGCTTCCAGCAGTGACAACAATTTTTGGACGATGAATCACAATATAGCTTTTTGCGAGTCCGCGGAAGAACCCTCCGACGATTCGCAGCTGAGGACTCTTTTCGCTAGCCATTACTAGACTGCACCTGCTTGCTTGGCCATTTCTAACACATCTTTTGCATCGAGCACTATTGGTGCGATACGATACTCATAGCGCTCCGTTGCTAGAGTCAAGAGTCGATCGACAAGTGTAGGATAGTCGACACCTGTCTCATTCCATAAGCGCGGGAACATGCTGATAGCAGTGAAACCTGGCATAGTGTTGATCTCATTGACATACACCACGTTATTACGGTCCACAAAGAAATCTACACGTGAGAAGCCTTCACATTCTAGTACTTCACAGACCCGCTTAGCAGCGTCACCAACCGTCTGTGCTACGCCCTTAGGAAGTTCGGCTGGTGCAATCAATACTGACATCTGGTCGCTGTTGATATATTTGTTACCATATGAGTAGAAGTCACCCTCTTTGACCTGACGGATTTCGCCGACAACCGATGTCTCAAATTTGCCTATCAGACCGGTGATTGAGATTTCGACCTCACGGCCAATAATGCCCGCTTGGATAATGACTTTTACATCATATTTAAAGGCCAGATTAAGCGCCGTAATAAGCTCATCCTGCGAATTTACACGCGATACACCTACCGATGAGCCAGCATTTGATGGTTTTACAAAAATAGTCGACGTGCCAAGTGACTGGACAAGTGAATCAAAGCTTGGATACTCCATATGAGAGCGAACGGTGATGAACGGTGCAACATTCAAGCCATCGTCACGAAGGAGTCGGTAGGCAACATCTTTATCCATACCGACCGATGATCCGAGTACGTCTGGCGTCGTGAATGGCACGTCCATCATACGAAGCAACCCCTGCATTGTACCGTCTTCAGCGTAATTACCGAGCACCGCCGGGAAAATGATATCAACCTCAAATAACTTAACGCCGCTATTATCGATGTCATAAAACGCGCGGGAGTTTTGCGTCACGGCGAGGCGACCAGACAGTGGCGTGTTGACAAGCTTTACCAAACCAACACCACCTTCAGCACCATCGACGAAGTGTTCTGGGTCATACTGACGCCAAACGCCATCTTTTGAGATACCTATGA
>JBPPME010000067.1:0-2634 GCA_051305895.1 Saccharimonadales bacterium (SeqCode) | reverse complement strand
CTCTTAATCCAGTTAATTGCCTTCTCGATATTAGCAGTATCGCTGGCGGCTACGGTGATGAGGCCATCGTCTTTGATATCGATTTCCGCACCAGTTTCAGCGGTAATCTTGTTAATCACTTCACCGCCCTTACCAATGACTGCACCAATTTTCTCTGGGTTGATCTTAATCTTTTCGATGCGAGGCGCATATGGGCTGAGGGCTGGTTTTGGTGCAGCAAGCGTCGTAAGCATATGCTCAAGGATATGCTTACGACCTGGAATACTGGCACGAATCGCTTCAGCCAAGACTTCGACTGGTAGGCCATGCAACTTCATATCCATCTGCACAGCGGTAATACCCTGCTCCGTACCCGTAACTTTGAAGTCCATGTCGCCAGCAAAATCTTCCGCATCGGCGATGTCAGTTAGCACATACGGTGTATCACCGTCCATCATTAGGCCCATGGCGATACCAGAGACTGGGCGCTTAATTGGCACCCCGGCATCCATCAATGCGAGACATGAGCTACAGGTTGCGGCCATAGAGGTCGAGCCGTTCTGACTCATGATTTCCGTAACTGAGCGGATAGCATATGGAAATTCCTCCTCTGTTGGCAGTACTGGTATCAGCGCACGTTCAGCGAGATAGCCGTGACCAATTTCGCGACGTCCTGGCGCGCCAAGGCGACGCACTTCACCAACCGTATAGCCTGGCGCATTATAATGATGCATGTAGCGGCGTTCGCCATCGTTCACCTCCATAGTATCGACCATCTGGGCGTAGCTGAGTGGTGCTAGGGTGATAATGTTCATACCCTGTGTCACGCCACGTGTAAAAAGGCTTGAACCGTGAGCACGTGGCAAGACGCCAACTTCCGAGCTGAGCTGACGTATTTCGTCTAGCTTGCGACCATCTGGGCGCGTCCGTGACTCGACGATACCGCGGCGAACATCCTTGTGTAGCGCCATAGTGAAGGCTTCATCATACTCATCACGTTTCTGAGCGTAGTCATCACCGATTTTCTCGGCCATTTCTTCGTGAAAATTCCAGCGCAGTTCATTGATCATCTCATTGCGTTCTGGATACGGCTTCTGGAGTTTTTCACCAAGCTTTTCATGTGTCCAAGCATCAACTTCCACCTGGACGTCTTCATTTGGCAACACAAGTTCATACTCTATAGCTTCTTTAGCGACTTTTTTGGCTAGTTCTTTTTGCAAGGCAATGGCTGGCTGCATGGCTTTATGCGCCCAAGCAATTGCCTCAATGACGATTTCTTCATCAACTTCGTTTGCTCCCGCCTCTACCATTACAACGCCACTTTCAATACCAGCAACCACTAGGTCGAGATCTGATGCGTCACGCTCTTCTGCTGTTAAGAAGGCTTTGAACTCTCCATTCACACGACCAACGCGCAGTCCAGCGACAGGACCATCAAATGGTACACCACTAATAGACAACGCCGAGCTAGCAGCGATCATCGCAACCATATCCGGACGAAAATTCGGATCCATCGATAGAACACTAGCAACTACTTGCACTTCGGCACGGTATCCCTTAGGGAATAGCGGACGAATAGGACGGTCGATAATACGGCCGATTAGAATTGCCTCGTCGCTCGGGCGACCTTCACGCTTGATGAAGCGGCTACCGCTGATCTTACCAGCCGCATACATTTTTTCTTCATAATCTACACTGAGCGGAAAATAATCCAAATGAATCGGACGTGAACCTACTTGCGCAGTACCAAGCACAACAGTGTCACCATATTTCACTAACACTGTAGCTGTCGTACGAAAGCCGACGCGGTTAACCTCAAGTATTAATGGCTTTCCACCCAACTCGGTGGTAACAGAAATAATTTCCTTACCATTAGGATTGATAGTACTCATTTATGAGCCTCCTTTTTGTATGCGGAGAGTAACAGGGGTAAAAATTCGCTCTGGAATTTTTATCTCTATCACCTTCCGCGTTATCTATGACTACTTCATTATAACGTACTCGCTCAAAACACCCTAGCCTGTTAATATACCGAACTCTGATTCATAACACTTTGCTATATAATGTGATCATGCGCAGACCTTCTTTTAAATTACAACTCCTGCAAGCAACCATCCTATGTTTACCTTTGTTCTATGTAGCTATCTTTGAAGGCTTTCCGCTAAATTCTTACATCAACGATATATCTCCTCTCACAGGCTATTCACTTTTTCTCATCGCGAGTCTCAGCTTTGTTGTACTAGTGTATGATAACCGCATCGACATACCATTTCGGTCAACACGAGCGCGCTGGATAACTGCTTTAGTCACAACGCTCATCTCCCACTTATTTATTCTCCTGATTCTATCAAACCAGCCAATAAATAGTTCAGATATGCTCCCATTAACATTTTTATTCTGTTGCAGTCTGTTGCAAATCACTCGATTACTTTGGAAAAACCGTTCACGTAAGAATGCCTACGAAGGCATAACGCACTTTTACGTAGCCATATCTTTCTTGGTCGCCCTTTTGATTGCTATTTTCTTTGAGAATATTCACGTACTACTTAACTACACTACTCTTTTTATCCTCCAATCTTATGCCATGCTAGAATACTCGATCATTAATAAAAAGAAGAAATGGCATGAGTCATTCCCTATTTTTTTGTTCAACTA
>JBPPME010000097.1:0-4168 GCA_051305895.1 Saccharimonadales bacterium (SeqCode) | reverse complement strand
GTGTGGGACCTTGGTGTAGTTGGCCTGTTGTAGAGGCTTGTAAGCTGTTTGCTACTCGCCAGCCACCGAGGTGCCAATAGTAGTACTCGCTTCTAGCAATGCCATAATGTTTGCAGGCGGCGCTGACACTGCCTAGTTCTTCAGCAGCCCGAAACCAGGCCAAACGGATACGGGCTCTGTAGATCTGGAGTTGTTTGTTGGTCATAGCTCTTGTTCTCACTTTCATTTCTCCTTCTAGTTTAGAAAGTTAGGTGGAAAGTGTCCAAGATGTATGGGAGTGGGATAAATTCCATCGAGTTAATATTGACAAATAAATAAAGAATTGTATAATAAAAATAATGGCTACTCTCAATAACTTAGTAAACGAAATAGTGCCGCCAATGTTCGAGGCTATTGTTCAAGATAGACAATATCCAACTGGCTATAACATGGCTGGAAGTAATCAATGCCACGTCCTCACAAAAGGGCTACTCATTGCTCTGGAGAGCTGCGGTGAACTTGCTCGACGTGAGTTCCATACTATTGATGAGGGCAAGATCTGGCACTATGTCATTGCTCATATGCCAATTGACGTTGAGCCTACTGACAAGGATATCATTACTGACTTAAACCCATGGCAGTTTATGCGAGATACGCGAGCTGGTGGAACATTTCTTCATGGCTCACGGTTGGAAGTAATGGATAGGCTGTACCAAGCAGGTGCACCAGATTATTTCATTGCCTTACGGGGTCTCTCAACTATTGCACAAGCCCACAAAGTAGAATTGCAGTAGGAAAAAATAATTAACTGCACAGTGTGTTGCGTACCGCGTCACCATCGCGTTCTATGAGATCAACTCGTGCTTCAATCTCGGTAATACCAAGTTCGATAACGCGAGATAAGGCCGGAATGGACCTCTTCGTTTCAAAGAATGTTTTGTACTGCTCAAGTTGTTCGCGGGTGACTAGGCCAGCTGCTGCGTAGCGTGGATAATCGTCGTAACTCTTATCACCAGCGAAGGTCTCTTCAATCCAGTCCCAATGATTTTGAAGCCATAGCCACGTTCGTACACGGCCCTCTCGACTTCGTATGAGATAGGCAAACCATCGAGCGACATCTTGCGGACGGATACTATTGCTATCGGTAATCTTTTCAAGTAGAAAATCAATATCTTTTTCATTGCGAGTTGACGTCAATCCAGAACAGATATCAAGCTGCAGATCGGCTGATTGTGTCTCAGTGTAGGCATTGAAGAGGCGTTCTACAACACCACTATCTACTGTATGACGTATGTTAATACCGATGATAATTGCACGAAGTTCAGGGTTGATTGACTCAATGGGAGTATTAGTGAAAATATCTTTCGCTCTATCGATAACTGTAGGATCCTCACTGTATGCCATGAGGCCGAGTATGGTGGCGCGGAGCTTAGTATCGGTCTCTGGTTCATTTGGCCGTACTCCCCAGCCTAAGCGCTGGAACTGAGTCCTAGCGACATTGCCAGTAAGCACGCGAAGTTTCATTTCGGCTGTTTCGTCAGTTTCAACAAATTTCTTAAGTTCGCCGATAGTCATACTGATAATATCCCAGACACTATCAACGATCTCACTACGGTAGACGTCGATTAGTGGAATCAGTTCAGCACTGGAAATAATGCCACCGCGGGCGAGCAGCGTCTGCTCGTGAAGAATCTGTAAGCGATCGATAGGAGTAAGTTTGTCGGCTCGGATATCATCGATAATATGCCTTAAAAAGGCTGTTGGATAGTGCGTGAGAAAGTGTGATGTATTACCGACATTAAGGCGTTCAGACAGGTCAATGGGAAGTGTCAATTCAGTAGTTTCGAGTAATCCTGGTACATCTTCGCTCGAGAGGGGCACAAGAGGAATTGGCCACAGGCGAGTGCTCGGACGATGCTTACCGATAAAGAATTGTCCTTGTTTGATACCCGTCTCAGAGATCGATACAACTGGATAACCTGGCTGAGATATCCAGGTGTTCATAAGACCAGCGACGTCTTTTTTGCTGCTGGCTCCGAGTGAGTTCCAGAGATCGACGGCATCAGTATTATTATAGGCATGATCTTTAAAGTACTGCGCGAGGCCTTTGCGAAAGTCTTCTTTACCGACGTATGTCTCGAGCATACGGAGTAAGCGAGCGCCCTTGGCGTAGACGATAGCACCATCAAATAATGTACTGATTTCATCTGGGTGGTTAACATCTACCTGGACAGCCTGTACGCCATCAAGTGCGTCACGGCGTAGTGCCATGATACTTTCGTGTGATGAGAAATCAAGCCATATATCCCACTCGGGGTGAAGTGCATCAACGGCGATGTACTCCATGAGAGTAGCGAAGCTCTCATTGAGCCAGAGATTATTCCACCATTTCATAGTGACGAGATTACCGAACCATTGGTGTGAAAGCTCGTGGGCGATGACGGTAGCGATATAGCGCTTAGATGAAATACTTGTAGTCTGCGGATGCGCCAGTAGAGCAATCTCGCGGTAGGTGATGAGTCCCCAGTTTTCCATGGCGCCTGACGAAAAGTCGGGTATAGCTACGTGATCAGCTTTTGGTAGTGGATATGGGGTGCCGAAGAACTCGTCGAAGAAATCAATCGTACGGATTGCGATATCGAGTGCAAAATCAAGACTTGCAGCTGGTTGCGCCGGAGTAGCCCAGATGTTTACTTCGACGCCACTCTTGGTCGTAGCGGTTTTGCGATGCATTTCACCTACGACCCAGGCGAGTAGGTAGCTACTCATGCGCGGCGTGGTTTCAAATGTAGTGACAAGCAGGTTATTCTCAACGGTTTGCTGCTTCACGGGCATGTTGCCTAGTACTGTCACGCCATATTCGGTCGTGAGTGTGACGTCGTAGGTGGCTTTTGCTTCTGGTTCATCAATGCAGGGGAAAACCTCACGAGCGTGATGGCTCTCAAATTGTGTTGCGATGAGCTCCTTCCTTTGACCATCATGCTCAAAGGAAGATGGATACATGCCATGCATAGCGTCTGTGATAGTACCTGCAAAATCAATGGCGACAATGTGCTTGCCGATGGCAAGACCTTCTTGTGTGAGCGTGAGCTCATCATTCTCGCCCTGACTCCACTCGGCTTTTTTGCCGTCGATCAGGATATCTTTGACCTCAATTTCTTTGGCATGGAGGGCAAGGGCACCATCTTTCGATTCGCCATTGATTGTGACGAGTCCGCCAAATGTACGCTCTTTGCGGTTAATCGTCAGTGAAAGTGTATAGTGTTCTGGTACGAATGAAGTGATGAGTCGATTTACTGTCTGCATATGTAGCTAGTATACTATGGATATATGAGGCGAATCTACCGTGTCCGCCAGGTCGTCACACTATTGATCGTGCTGGCTATCATCATCTCAGCTAATCAGGTATCGCTGCCATGGGTTGAAAAAGCAGAGACACCAGCTCAAGAAGAAAATAAAAGCACTATCCTCGCGGTGCTTGCGACTTTGCCAGTGAAGGGTCGAGCTCCTAAGACAGACTATCGGCGGGTACAATTTGGTAAAGGTTGGGTAACGATGTCCGGATGCGATATGAGGAATATTATTCTGGCACGTGATTTGGAGAGTGAAAAAATCGATACCAAGTGCCACGTGCTATCAGGAGTACTGAATGATCCATATACGGGTTCGGTAGTCCAATTCCTGCGCGGTCCGACAACAAGTGAGATGGTGCAGATTGATCATGTCGTAGCACTCTCGAATGCCTGGCAGACCGGTGCCCAGCAGCTTACTGCGGAGCAACGCGAGGCGTTTGCTAACGATCCGCTGAATCTTCTAGCTGTCGACGGTCGGATGAATCAAGTGAAAAGTGATGCCGATGCCGCCACCTGGCTCCCACCACAGAAAACCTTTCGCTGCCAATATATTGAACGGCAATTGAAGGTGAAACAAAAATACAGTCTGTGGGTGACACCAGCTGAGAAAGCAGCTATTGAGCGTGTCGCCGTAACTTGCTAGGACGTTATGTAGTGCGACATCAGAAACCCCTAGTTATTATTGTCATTGCAGTTGTGGTGTTATTTATTTAATCTCAACTAGCGAAGCCGATGTTCTTTTCTGCGATGCGCGAAGAGTTTCGTTGTGAACGCATCACAACAGAGGTTTTTGCAACTGACAAGTACTGCGACAAGTACGATTTATAGCCTGAAGA
>JBPPME010000094.1:0-11813 GCA_051305895.1 Saccharimonadales bacterium (SeqCode) | reverse complement strand
CGACGAACAGCGACTGCGGGCAGGTACGGACTCGACGGATTATAAAAAAAATCACTAAAATACGGCAACATGGTTTCAAGTACTCGAGAATCCATTGGAGTCGCTGCCGCATAATCCAGATAGATTACCTCAGTCGTTTTCACTATAACAATTATACCATTTAGCTCAGTTTTTGCCCGGTCTGTGGATCTCGATGATAAACATCGCGCATGACCCGCTCGTAGTACATCTGCACTGCTAAAGCAAGGTTTTGTAATTCTTCGCCTTCGATGAAGTTGTATCGTGCACCTTCTTGGGCTTTGAGAATACCGTTGTCGTGTATCTCGTAGCGCGTGGTCGTCGAAAGCATTTTGCCTGACTCGGCGTCAAGCCACTCTTCGTGCCAAATCCAGGTCGATGCGTCAAGGTTGAAGAATTCGCGGCGATGACCGGTAGGAATCGACCCAAACAATTGCGCGCCGATCTCGCTCTCCAGTTGGATAAGCTCACGCCCCGTAAGTCCTTTGAGAGGGCGATTTTTCAGCATTACCAGACCGTCCGGCTGTTCAACGCCGGTAATGAGAGTGAGTGCTTTTTTGAAGACGCTTGGCATGGGATTATTTCTAGGCAGCGTCTTTGCCAAGCCAGCTACCATTGATGTTCTGTTCGGTAGTGCGCGTCCAAACCAAGTTGGTCGTGCGCACCTTAATACCTTCGACGGCAAGTTCACTTAATGATTTTTGCACTTCTGGTTTTTCGGCGCGTACAAAAGGGGCGCGCGGCAAGTTGCTCGCGTGTAAATCAAATCCATCACCATCATCAAGGCGTGTTTCATCTGGTCGAATTGTGGTTGGTTGCTCAGACACTGAGAAGAGAACTCCTGCTATTACAGTTACTGCTTTTTGGGCTGCTTTCTACTTACAGAGAAAACAGTAAAGAGGCGTTTGCTGATGTGACTCGTGCGAAGTGTTCGAGCTCTACCCGACGCCTACTGGCATGGTACTCGGCCACATTCCTCACAAACGCTGGCTCGTTTACTCTACCACGATGTGGCACAGGCGTCAAGAAGGGTGAGTCAGTCTCTAGGAGGATCCGATCGAGTGGTATTTGGTCAAACGTTGCTTGTTGTAACTTGTCTTTCGTAAATGTACTGATGCCATTGATGCCAATATAAAGACCCTCACCCAGTGCTTTTTCAAGATTTTCAACAGTGTCCGTGAAGCTATGCAGCTCACCACGGATACCCGGGAAATTATGAAAAATCGGCCAGAAATCCTCGAAGGCTTCACGTACGTGAAAAATTACCGGCAGATTGTGACTGGTGGCTATTTGGAGCTGTGCTTCGAGGGCGACAATCTGCGCTTCGCGCAGGCTATGCGTATAGAAATAATCGAGTCCGATTTCACCAATAGCCACTACTTCTGGGTGCTTTTCATTGGCAAGCTTTGCGATATTCGCGTAGCCATCGGTCGAATCATGCGGATGTGCACCAAGGCTTGCCCACACGTTTTCGTGATTCTTTGCGAAATTTACTGCTTCTTCACTGGTTACGTTATCGGTACCGACACAGATCAGCCGACCGACGCCCGCTTCATGAGCACGAGCGAGTACATCACCGGCATCGTATGGATACTTAGCTTCATGGATGTGACAATGCGTATCGGTAAGCATTACTGTTTCGGTGCGCGTGGATCGGCAGTATGTTTGTAGACCTTCGGGAAAAGGACGCCTTCAGACGGCACGATAACGCCGGTCTCAAACATCTTTCGGATAGCTTCAGAGGTAGTCGGCAAGAATGGTACGAGCAGGTCACTAATTTGCAAGAGATTGCCAGATGCATGTGCCAACACTTCAGAAAGATGACCTTCGGCATCAGTGTCTTTATCACGGCGAGCAGCGATTTCCCACGGCTTCACCTGCTCAATGTATTGGTTCAACCCACGGATCATCACCCAAACGGCATCAAGAGCTTGATTAAATTCCAGCTTATCCATTGCTTTGCGATAATCATTCATGTCATGCTCAGTCTGCAGTGCATCACCGATGACACCTGACTGGTAACGAGTAATCATATTAGCAACGCGTGATACGAGATTACCAAGATCGTTGGCAAGTTCGTTGTTGTATGCTGTTTCAAATTTCTCCCAAGTGAAGTCACCGTCATCTTGCGTAGGGATATGACGTGAAAAGAAATAGCGAAAAGCATCCACGCCGTAGCCATCAATGACATCATTTGGATCAACGACATTGCCGACTGTCTTGCTCATTTTGGCACCACCAACATTAACGAAGCCGTGTACGAGTAGTTTCTTTGGCAATGGCACGCCAAGGCCGAGCAACATCGCTGGCCAGATGCCAGCATGGAAGCGCAAGATATCTTTGCCGATAACTTGCACGTCAGCTGGCCAGTACTCTTTCCACTCGGAATTATCAGGATAGCCGAGTACGGTGATGTAGTTTGACAACGCATCAAGCCAGACATACATAATCTGTTCAGGATCATCAGGTACTTCAATACCCCATGTAAGACTCTTCTTTGGGCGAGAAATCGATACGTCTGGCAGTCCGTCCTTGATAAGATTCAAAAATTCGTTCTTGCGAAATTCCGGTACAATCTGCATATGATTCTTCTCGATTGCTTCGCGAATTTTCTCGCTGAAGTCGCTAGTGCGCAAGAAGTAATTGTCCTCCGATACCTTCTCGTATGGCGTCTGATGATCAGGACAAACACCATTCGTCTCAGCAACTTCTTTCTCAGTAAAGAACGCCTCGTGTCCCATGCAGTACCAGCCTTCGTATGTCGCCTTATAGATGTGTGGCTGTAACCGTCTCCAGATATACTGCACAGCGCCACGGTGATGGCCATCTGTCGTACGGATAAAATCAGTGAATTCAGCCCCTATTTTACGCATCAACATCTCAAAGTTGCCATACATCTTGTCGGTATATGCCTGTGGATCGAGACCAGTTTCCTGAGCCTTCACAGCAATTTTGTTACCATGTTCGTCGGTACCTACCTGGAAACGGACAACCTTGCTGTTTTGCTTCTGGTAACGGCTCCAGATGTCAGCGAGAAGATAGTCAAGCGCATTGCCAATATGCGGCGTGCTGTTGACATACGGAATGGCGGTAGTGATGTATAGATTTTTTCCCATTGAATTTAATTGTAACAGATTAGAACGTTTTTGTGAGCTCTAGCCACTGGGCAATAGTCAGATCTTCAGCGCGGAGATTTGGATCAATACCAAGGAGTACAAGTTTAGCGTCAATCTCATCTTTTTTGAGGCGCAATCCAGCACTCAAACTGCTACGAAGCATCTTGCGCTTGGCAGCGAAGGCGATTTTTACCAGACGGAAAAAAGCCTTTTCTTCGTCCAGCCTGACAAACGGCTGGTCACGAGTCTTGAGAATAACCACCTGGCTGTCAACTTTTGGCGATGGCGTAAAGTATTCTGCCGACACCAGGTCACCAAGACTAACTTCGGCATACACTTGAGCGCTAAGCGCCAGGATACTCATGTTGCCGGGAGTAGCCGCTAGACGCTGGGCAACTTCTCTCTGCAAGAGAAGGACGCTCGTCGCTGGCTTATTGTCGGCGGTCATTAGCTTCTGCACGATCTTGCTCGTGATGTAGTACGGCACGTTGGCGACTACTTTATAGCCAGCCGGAAGAGGCGAAAGGTCAAATTGTAAGATATCTTCATTTCTCACCTCCAGATTCTTACCAGGGAATTGCCCAGGAAGCTTGGTGGCAAGTGCAGCATCAAATTCTACTGCCACGACTTTTTTCGCCTTGCCGAGCAGCACGCTCGTAAGTGTACCAAGGCCTGGACCGATCTCAAGTATCGTATCATCCTGTACCAACTCAGCACTTTCAGCGATCGACTCAAGTACCAAACGGTCTTTGAGCCAATGTTGACCGAGGGATTTATTTGTCGGCACTAGTATCTTCCAAGAATACTGTAGGCGTAATCAACCCGTCGACTTTCGGCACATACACCACAGCGTTCGTATAGATTTTGGAATGCTTTCACAGCACCCTCGACTGTTGTCGATGCTACGATGGCATTCTTTGCCTTACTATATCCGCCGTTAAGCTCACTCATCATAAATTCCAGTTGTGTCTGAACACTGTATGGATCTTCCATAGCCATCAGTCGCGCCTTGCGACCACCAGTCCATTGAGCCAGACCATCACCATCCGTTCGGAAGCCGTGCTCTTGCATTAAATTGCCCATAATCCCCGCTGCTTGCTCACGCGTAAAGCCTTGGTTTAGTAAGAAACTCCAAGTAACTGCTTCGTTCTCACTTGGTGATGCCACCTTAACACCAATTACTTCAATTTGCTTTTCTGGCTGTCTAGTTACGACATTTTGAATTTCTTTGCGATCTACAATCTGTCCGCTCTTCATCTCGATTTCATAAGTCACGTTACGCTTACCCTTTACCCCCGGAGAACGAATCTCTTTATAACCGAAGGCCTGATTGATATCGCGAATCTGCTCCACGGGAAAGTCTACGTCTTCCTCGACCGTAACTGTTTGCTTACCGTTACGCCATATCTCTACCTTTATGTTTGGCGTGACAGATGTCTTACCAGGCAGTGACACTTCATCATTAGAGGCTAGTTTGATGCCCTTTTCTTTAATTAAATCAGCAACTGTTTCAGCCTGAGTGTAAATTGTTTCCTCTTTGCTGTAGAGCACTAATTTAACCGGATTCGCTCGATCAATCACCAATCGTTCGCTTGCCCCGTCAGCCATGATAGTATCGGTCAAATCAAGTGTGGCCTCATCCTCATTGCGTAGTTCTACACCAGCGTGCTCAGCGATCTGCTTCGGTGTCTGATAGGCCGACATAACCTTCACCTGTTGAGCACCATCTTGAATAACAACCGGACGAGCACGGTAAATATTCACGTGGTAATCATTACTGACAAGCTGTTCGTCAACGCCTGGTTCGACGATATCGTTGTTGTCAAAAACGAGACCGATCTCTTGGAATACTTCACGTAGTGTGTCTTTAGTAGTGATGACACTCAGCTCCTGACCACGGTCATAGATTGTCACCAAGCGTGAGCCAGCAGGCCCCTCCGCGCGAGCATGTGGGAGGAAACCAAATAATGCGATGATCGCGACCACGAGCACAAGCGCAACGATGATCCCAGTAGGAATAAGCGAGGTTTTTCTAATCTTCATATTTCACAAATAAGTGACCCATACACAGGATACTCGTCTCTATTTTAACACAAACAAGAACTACCAGGATACATGCCACTAAAGCTTCGTCAGTGCTGCATATTCGACATTGAGCTTTTTCGTCTGACCGCTCTCAAACGCCACGGTCACTGCCATGCCGTCAATATCAATGATTTCGCCTTCACCGAATTGGCTCGAACGTACACGGTCGCCAATATCGAACGGATTAACGGCGTCATATTCGTATTCGGCTTCACGGCGACGCGCACCACCACTGATAGTCGTGACGGTATGTCCCATATCACCTAGAAAACGTGAAGGCATGTTATAGTCACGTTCACCGAATTGCAAACGACTGGCAGCATAGCTTAAATGTAGCTCCTCACGAGCACGCGTCATGCCAACATAGCATAGACGTCGCTCCTCTTCGAGTTCGATTGCCCCCGCGTCGTGTACGCGGGAGTGTGGGAAAATGCCTTCCTCCATGCCAACCATGAAAACAACTGGAAATTCCAGCCCCTTGGCAGCGTGAACAGTCATAAATGTCACTGCATCATCAGCCGATTCATCGGCGCTCGACATCAGAGCAACTTCTTCGAGGAATTCCGATAAGTTCGCAAAAATACGGGCATCGGAAACGAGTGAACTGATATTTTCCTCTCTATCTTCAGCCTGTGGTGAACCATCGCGTAACGATTCTAAGTAGCCGATGCGATCTAGTAATGCTTCGATGATCTCATGAGGAGGAGCCTCATCCGCAACCATTGGAGTCAGTGCCGTAAGTTGATCTCCAAGGTGTTTCAGACTATTTGCTGCGCGCGCTGTCACACCGCTGTCATGTGCCATCTTCAGGGCAGAGATTATATCAAGCTCTTCCTGAATTTGCCAGGTAATAAACCTTCCAAGGCTCGTCGCACCGACTCCGCGCGTCGGAACATTGGCAATACGCGAGAAACTCATACGGTCATTCGGCTGATAAATAAGCCTGAGATAGGCGATGATATCCTTGATTTCTTTGCGGTCATAGAAACGCACACCACCGATGATCTTGTACGGGATGTGTGCCTGCAAAAATGCGCGCTCCAGCGTATAGCTCTGGGCATTAGTGCGATAGAGCACAGCAAAATCGCGTGCTTTACGAGCCCCAATCGTCACCTGTGTACCCACACGACTCGCCACAAGACGTGCCTCCTCGGCCTCATCATAGGTCTCGTGCACCTGTACTGGCGCGCCAGCACCTTCGGCCGTCCAAAGTTTTTTGTCTGTACGCTGAGTATTCTTAGAAATCACATTCTGTGCCGCTTCGAGAATCGCACCCGTGCTACGATAATTTTGCTCAAGCTTGACGACTTTTGCGCCCTTGAAATCCTTCTCAAAGTTGAGAATATTTGTAAAATCTGCACCACGCCAACTATAAATACTCTGCCAGTCATCACCCACGACGCAGATATTCCGTTCGTCACCGACAAGACTCTTCACTATTTGATACTGTGCAGCATTAGTGTCCTGATACTCATCAATGAGAATATGCTTGAAGCGTGTACGCCATTTGTCACGTACTTCTGCGTTTTCACGAAAGAGCCGTACGGTCTCGATGAGCAAATCATCAAAATCGAGTGCCCGAGCCTTCTTGCGCATCTTTTCGTACTCGTAGTAGAGTTTTGCAACCGTTTTTTGAAACGGATACTCCGCCGTCACCTCAAAGTCACCTGGTGTTTGCAGTTGGTTTTTCGCAGTTGAAATCATCGATGAGATTGCTCGTGGCTTGATCTGTTTATCGGTAATACCGAGCTGCTTCATCGCCTGTTTTATCAGGCTTTGGCGATCTTCTTCATCATAAATCACAAAGTTTTTGTCGATACCGAGCTGCTCGCCGTCGATACGCAATAACCGTACACAAATGCCATGGAATGTCCCCATCCATGGCATGAAAGAACGATTATTCGACTGCTCCAGCAGATGTGCTAGCCGCTCGCGCATTTCACGTGCCGCTTTGTTCGTAAAGGTCACTGCCAGAATTTCATCTGGCCATAAGCCTTCATTGGAGATCAGATACGCGATACGGTGCGTCAAGGTTTTCGTCTTACCACTGCCCGCACCAGCCAAAATAAGTAACGGCCCATGTGTCATTAGGACGGCGCTTTGCTGTGCCTCGTTCAAATCCCCTAATATATTCATCTATTTCTAGTATAACAGGAGCAGCTTCACCTGATCAGAAGAGACTGTATACAATTCCTTGTAATAACGGAATCGGTCGAACACGCACTAAAAACTTCCTTTCAGGTAGGCTTAGTATAAAGAGTGCTCTTTGGACAGGAGGAGTTAAACCGTGAATTAAATAATCTTGAAATACCATAGTGTCGCAGCACCAAGCGCGCCGACGACTACGAGAAGAAGTGTCCAGATTACCCACAACCAACCAGATCGCTCTTTGGCAGGGTGAATCAATGGAACATTGACCGCTATAGTGTCATAGATTGTGGCGTGGTCTTTATCGCCAGTGCTTTCCTGCTCTTTATACTGCTGCGCAATGGCACTTGGAGGGATTGGTTGCTCCCTAATAGGCTCGACATTCGTCACAATAGGATTGACCGATACTTCAGGGTCAACAGGCTCGGGCGCCACTTCCGTAGTCGATAGTGCCGGCGCATCAACCTGCATTTCAGGCCCAGCAGGAGTGCTACCGGTCGGAGCAGCGGCGCCAAGTGGTCGCTTTTCCACTTGGGTATCTAAGAAGGGTGATCCAGATATAGCTGGCTCTTCAGAAATGACAGGTACGCTTTCGATAACCTCTTCGATAATCGGTGCGGGTTCAACTTTTTCTGTCATAATTGATTCATGAACATCGATAGGGTCAGGCATGTCCGTCGTTGGCGTATATGTCTCTTCGATCGTCTCGATCGGTGCAACTGAAGTTTCCTCGACAGGCTCAGGATTAGCTGTCTCGATAGGTGTTGTTGGCGGCGCAATCGACACCCCGACACGTCCCGTGATCGACGATGTCTTATTTGTGGCAAGCATGTCCGAAGAAGGATGGACGACATCCATAAACTGCCCACGACGCTTTACAACTGGAGTCGGTTTTTCTGCCGCTGCTTCTGCCTCTGGTGCTGATATTTGCGTCTCTCCGCTGACAATAGGCGTCTCTTCGGCGACTTGCTGGACTGTCACTACTTCAGCAGTAGCGACTTCTGGCGCGTCAGGTACTGCTACCGTACCATCATCCGATTTTTTTCCATTAGCGCTCATCAGCGAGTTTACCGCCTTATCAAGTTCATCAAAATCAAGATCTTTCATCCACCACCCCTACTTTTTTCTCTCGTGTGCTAATTCAATAATCTCACTAAATTCGTCGACAATCAAGCTGGCACCACCTACCAGGAAACCATCAACGTCGACGCTTGCTAAGAGACCTGCCGCGTTACGACTATTAACGCTACCGCCATAGAGCACAGCCACATCGTCGCCGATTTTTTTGCCAAATAGTCGACCGACCTGTGCGCGGATTTCTCGCGCCACTTTGCTCGCATCTTCTGGTGTCGGTGTTGGATGATTGCCAAAGTCATGACCGGTTGAGAGTGCCCAGACCGGCTCGTAAGCGATAACGATCTTCGCTGCATCTTCGGCAGTAAGATTTGCCAGTCCACCGATAATTTGATCATGGATGACCGCCATAGTTTCACCAGCTGCGCGCTCATGCGCCGTTTCGCCGACACAGAGTACCGGTATGATGTGATTACGGATAGCTGCCTGCATCTTGGCTCGGATGTCCTTGTCGTGTTCATGGAAGACATGGCGACGCTCCGAGTGGCCGACGATGGCATACTTTATCAGGCCACGTAGCTGATGAGCCGAAACCTCACCGGTATACGGACCATTGTCCCGCCAGTAAAAATTCTGAGCAGCGAGCTTGATTTTTTTATGGTCAACCTGAAGACTAAGCGTTTGCAAAGCAAGTAGCGTCGGTGTAATAACCACTTCAACATCGCGATGCGCTTTAATAGCACGATCAAGCTTATGAAGATATAAGCTCGCTTCATGAACTGTCAAATTCATCTTCCAGTTACCAATAATGAGTGTTTTGTCTCGCACGATTTTTTCTACTTATGCTTAATTTACTTTAGTGTATCAGATTTTAGCCCCTAGCGTCTAGCAAACTTTCTACCCCTGGTAGTTTTTTACCAGCTAGTAGCTCCAGCCCAGCTCCGCCGCCAGTTGATATATGTGAAAAACTCTTACCCTTGCGACTATCCCAATGCAGCACGAAATCAGCAGTATCGCCACCCCCGATAATCGAGACGATGTTCGGGTGTGTCGCCAGCGCCAAAGCTATCCTCGCAGACCCGTGCGCAAACTCAGGAAGCGTCGAATACCCAAGCGGACCGTTCCAAAGTACCGTACCAGCATTTTCAATAACCGACACGAACCGTTCAATGGTTGCATCGCCGATATCCAGCGCAGTCTCGTTATCACCAATACTGTCCACAGGGACAATTTTGCGTGGCGCACTTTCGTCGATCTTTTCAGCGACCGCTATGTCCGTTGGTATAAGCAGAAAATCATCAACATGATCGGCACCGACCTTTTCGATTGCCCGATCATAAATCCTATGGATCTCCTCTACTTGACCATCTTCAACCAAGCTGATGCCCATCTTGTAGCCTTTTTCAGACAAGAAGGTATTCGCCATAGCACCACCAATAAGTATTTTCTCCGAAAACGACTCAAGTTTCTCGATGATCTCTATCTTGTCACTAATCTTCGCACCGCCAAGAATCGATACAAGCGGATGTGCCGGGTGAGAGATTGCCTGAGTCAGCATGGTGTACTCTTTTTCGAGGAGAAGACCAGCAACACTCGGAATAAACTGTGTGATAGCATCAGTGCTGGCATGTGCTCGATGCACCACTCCGAATCCGTCCTGTACAAAATAGCGAGCACCTGTAGCCGTCGCAATCTCCTTAGCAAAGCCAGCGTCATTCGCCTCTTCTTCCTTGTAGAAGCGAAGATTCTCGAGAAGAACGATCGATTTTGCTGGCGCTTTTTTGACTGCCATCTTCACTTTGTCACCTTTACAGTCGTCGACGAATAATACCGGTACGGAAAGCGACTCCCTGAGTCGCTCCGATACAACCTTAAGGGTGTATTTTTCCTCGCCTCCTTCAGGGCGGCCGAGGTGGCTCATCACAACAACCTTACACCCCTGATCAAGCAAATATTCTAATGTCGGAACATTCGAAATAATCCGATAATCATCGGCAATCGTGCCATCATCTTCCAGAGGCACATTATAATCAGCGCGTACGAGCACGGTCTTGCCATGCAGTGGTACATCACGAACAGTCTGTTTGAAAAAAGCCACCTATCCCTCCCTTTTTCTTACGTATCAGTATAGCAGATACTAGAGCGAGCACACACGAATCGTGTCAGTCGCACCAGCAAGACCTGTCTGGCGACCACTGACAATGACTATCGTACTGTCGGCGCTATGACCAAAGAAATTCTGTTCTTTGAGTTCTTTAGCGAGTGTCAGTCCAGCCTTTTCACCGTCTGGACGCACAAAACACTTATTGGCGTAACTGAGTGCGAGCTGCTGAGCTGCACGAGGTTCGCTCGTTACACTAATAAAATAATCGGCAGATTTGGCCGGTGTGAGGCGATATTTTCGGCCGTTACGCCCGACCTGGTCTCAGCGATAATCGCTGTTGCTTTAAGCTGTTGCGCCAAAGATACGGCCGCTGCGCTAATGGCATTCTGTTCAGGCCTGCTGACACTACCAATGACATCCTCTACAGGTGCGACAGGTATATTCTCCTGAGTATAAAGAATTACTTTTTTTACTTCGATATTCGCGGTAAGGTTACCCAAACGAATTTTCGGCCCCTGGAGATCTTGTAAGATCGCGACCGGTTTGCCAGCTTTGTCACTCGCCGCACGGATCTACGCAATTTGCTCATCACGTTCTTCGAAGTTACCATGGCTAAAATTCAGACGAAATCCATTCGTGCCACCCTCAACCATTTTTTTCTATCATTTCTTCGCTGTGGGTTACCGGTCCCAATGTTGCCAGAATTTTTGGCCGCTTAAATACAAAACTCATCGTGTGTGCATTTCTTTCATGCTAGTTTGTTTATAGTGTCGTGTCATGAGCCATTTCTCTGGTATCAGCCGACCTCCAAGATTGACACCGATAAGTACAGTATGTTCCATTGTACTTTTCACTATAAGCTACTTCCGCATCGAATTCCACAAAAATACCCAACCTAAAGGTATGGCTTTGAATAGTGGATCGCGATAGAGTAAATGATTCTCCAATCATCAGCACATAATGCAGGAATTGAATATTGTGCACGAAAAAAGCCCACCGAATGGTGAGCTATTTTCGTGGTGATCTCACGGAGAATCGAACTCCGATTGCCAGGATGAAAACCTGGTGTCCTAACCGTTAGACGATGAGACCAAATGGGTTGGAAGATCGTATGAGTCTTCTCGATCAAAACAATACGTTTTCGACTCGCATCATTCTACCAAAAAAACAACCCCTTGAAAAGGGGTGATGTGTCAGTAGTGCTGCCCAAGTGAGCAGGCGAGTTGATACGATCGCCTGCTCACTTGGTGTGGTCAGTATGTTCGTTG
>JBPPME010000055.1:0-3202 GCA_051305895.1 Saccharimonadales bacterium (SeqCode) | reverse complement strand
GAGCCTGTTTGGGATATTGTGTTCTTGAACTCGGCGCGCTATACTAATCGTTGTCTGAATAACAATAGGGAGCAGTGTGTTAGACGTTTTTATTACTTCACGCGTACGGCGTAAGATTATCGTTATCTATGCGAAGTACCCAGACTTCAAGACCCATGTACGTGGTCTTGCTAAGCTGATTAAAGAAGACGCCGGTAATATCCAGCGCGAATTAAAGCGCCTTGAAAAAGTCGGATTTCTCTTAAGCGAACGCCAGGGTAATACCAAGATTTATCACACCAACAAGCACTTCCCAATTTTTAAAGAGCTCCAAAGTATAGTGTTGAAGTCACAACGCACCACCCAAAAGAAGCCAACAATCTAACCAGGCACACTACGCCCGGCTCCTTTTGGCTTGGCCTGTCCGGTGCCTTAGGAAGCAGTACTACAAAGTACAGCTTCCTTCCGCTCCTCCGGCCGCACCAAAATTAGCTCGGGCGTAGAGCACCTGGCCCCGCACTTTACACTTGTGTTTTTTAATCTGTTAAGGTACAATTACAAACTATGATTTCAGTTACACGAAAAGACGCTAAAGAACCCGTAGAGAACGTACTGCGCCGTTTTAACCGCAAAGTACAGTCTGCAGGTGTGATCGCCGTTGCAAAGACTGGCCAATATTTCGAAAAGCCACTGAGCAAGCGCGACCGCCGCATTAAGGCAATCTCACGCGCAGAGCGCAAAGCAGTCAAGGTTAAGAAACTCAAACTCGGTCAAAAGTAGTAATACTCAGATTGGCGCCAAATCACCGTTTTTCTGCGGTGCGCACTCACCGTATATAAAATACGGCTCCTTTACGCTCCTCGAAAGAACAGCAATTTTGCATCCAGTCATGAGTATTACTGTGTGAATAATCCAGTGCCACCAAGCTATTTTTAATTTTAGAAGAACCTCTGTTACACTAGAGGTAAAGATGAATACAAAACAACGCATTGACGCCGATATTAAGACTGCCATGCTCGCAGGTGAGAAAACACTTGTGACGACTTTGCGCGGACTAAAGAGCGCCATTTTATACGTAGAAGTAGCCGAAGGGGCACGCGAAGCGGGGCTGGCCGAAGAAAAGGTCGTAGCCATACTTCAAAAAGAAGCAAAAAAGCGCCAAGAAAGTGCTGATTTGTATGCCCAGGGTGGTAACAGCGAAAAACAAGAGGCAGAACTTGTAGAAAAAAAGGTCATCGAAGCCTATCTGCCCGAACAGCTTTCTGAGACGCAGGTTTCTGCGCTTGTTGATGAAGCAGTAGCGGCGCTTGGCTCTGACAAGCAAAAAATGGGTCAGATTATTGGTATGGTCCGTTCAAAATCAGCTGGTAATGCCGATGGAGCATTAATTGCACGCTTGGTAAAAGAGAGATTGGACGCGTAAGGTGCTGGTATTTTTTGGTCCAGCTGGCGCAGGTAAGAGCGTACAGGGCCAGATTCTCGCTGCCCGGCATGGCTGGCGCTGGCTATCTTCTGGCCAGTTGCTTCGCGACTCTCGTGACCCGCTTATTATGGAGCAAATGCGTACGGGCGCACTTGTCGGTACCGAGCAAACAAACGAAGTTATTGCCGAAGCGCTGGAACGGGCTAAGGATATGCCAATGGTTATCTTGGACGGATTTCCTCGCAAGCTCGAGCAGGCTCAGTGGCTGACCGATACAAAAGATCGTCACGGGCGCGAAATCAGCCTGGCGGTTGTTCTCGAAGTGCCGCGTGCAGAACTTGAGAAGCGCTTGCAGGTACGAGGCCGGGTAGACGATACGGCTGATGTTATTGAAGAGCGACTGAATATTTATCGCAAAGAAATTTATCCGATTCTGACGTATCTCACCGAACAAAACATCAAAATCGCGCATATTGATGGTACAGGCACAGTTGGCCAGGTGCATGATCGTATCGAAGCTGAACTTGAGGCACTAAAACTCGTCAAAGAAAAGACCGAACTCTAGATATGTATACCAAGATCAAAACTGAGGCCGAAATAGAAGCCATGCGGATTGCAGGTGGCATGCTGGCGCGTATCCTGAAACTTGTAGAGCAAACCGCCGAAGTAGGCATGACGACTAAACAGCTGGCTGATGTGGATGCGGCTGAGCTCAAGGTGCTCGGCGGCAAGCCAAGCTTTCTTGGCTATTCGGGCCCACCACCGTTCCCAGATGTTATTTGTATATCGGTAAACGACGAAGTGGTACACGGTATTCCAAACGGTACCGTACTCCGCAATGGTGATCTTGTCAGTATCGATTTCGGCGTGACCTATGACGGCATGGTAACCGATGCAGCCCGCAGTTTTGTGATAGGCGATGCAAAGGATCAGGTCAAACGGCTGGTAAAAGACACAGAAGCCGCTATGTTTGCAGGGATTGATGTCCTGCGTGATGGTGTGCGGGTAGGCGATATCGCCAGCGCCGTACAAAAAGTACTGGTTAAGGGTGGGTATGGCATCGTCCGCGATCTTGTTGGGCATGGGGTTGGTCATAGCTTGCACGAAGAACCCGATATCCCCAATTACGGATTTGCGGGCAGTGGTCCGGTGCTGAGAAGCGGTATGACGATTGCAATAGAACCGATGGCAACGCTTGGTACCCACGCGGTGACCGTAGATGATGATCAGTGGACTATCAGGACGGCAGACGGTTCACTGGCTGCCCATTTTGAGCATACGATTCTTATTACCGACCGTGGCTACGAAATTTTGACTCAGTAGTGCATCCAAATGTACAACTGAGTGTAGTTACGCGGTTAAGATATTTGCCAGGCAACAACCTCTAGCGTTATACTGACGATTATGCGTAGAATTCATCTACATAACCTTTTTCCCCTACAAACCCAATCTGATGCATCAGCTTGCCACTTTGCTTCGCAGCATAGACCGCACTACGCATTGTCGCCAGAGCGACAATATGATATCATCAGCATAGGCTATTCGCAAACAAAAAGGATATGTAAATGAATTCAGCGTTGCCGTACTTTGTCGGCCTTGATATCGGTACTCACACAGTCCGCTGTGTTGTGGGCATGTTTGATGATGACGAATCGCACATACCCTCGATTGTCGGGTATGGCTCTGCCGTTAATACCGGTATGAGAAAAGGCGTCGTATCCCATATAGAAGATGTGTCACAGGCGATATCCCAAGCAGTCGCCGAGGCCGAGCGTCTCTCTGGGCTCCGTATTACCACTG
>JBPPME010000043.1:0-11234 GCA_051305895.1 Saccharimonadales bacterium (SeqCode) | reverse complement strand
GTCCATATGTAGGAGCCCCAAAAAGCCGATACGTACGCCGAAACCAAGTACTGGTGAGTTTTCTGGCTCGAACTGTAAAGCCGAATCACTGAGCGAAAGTTTCTCAACCGCCTCTTTGAGATCATTATAGTCTTCATTGGATATCGGAAAAAAACCAGCGTACACAAATGGCTTCACATTCTGGTAACCCGGTAGTGCATCGATGGCATGCGCGCGTTTGACGGTGACTGTATCACCAACTTTTGCATCGCGTGTCGTTTTGAGATTGGTAACGATATATCCGATCTCGCCAGTATCAATCGCTGCTTCTGGCCGCATCATTGGTGATAGAGCTCCGACTTCCAATGCCAAACCGCTCGCGCCCGTTGCGAGCATTTCGATGGTATCGCCTTTTTTGATGGAGCCATCAAAAGTACGAATATAAAGGATCACCCCACGATAATCGTCATAATAACTGTCAAAAATAAGTGAACGAGTCGGCGCCTCCACCTTTCCCCGTGGAGGCGCAACATGATTGACGATTGCCTCGAGCACTGCCGGTACGCCTTCGCCCGTCTTGGCACTGATCTTCAGTATATCTTCATCTTTACAGCCGAGAAGGTTGGTAATCTCCGCTGAGACACGTGGTATATCAGCAGCTGGCAAGTCGACTTTATTGAGCACTGGGATGATTGTTAGGTCTGCAGCAAGTGCCAAATAGACGTTCGCAAGCGTCTGCGCCTGAATGCCCTGACTAGCATCGACTACCAAGATAGCACCCTCACATGCTTCGAGACTGCGAGATACTTCATAGCTAAAATCCACATGTCCTGGTGTATCAATAAGATTTAAATCATGGCCTTTGTAGCTCATGCGCACCGGCGCCAGTTTAATCGTAATACCTTTCTCACGCTCCAGCTCCATACTATCGAGCAGTTGTGATTTCATATCACGCTTCTCTACGGTACTCGTAAGCTCCATGAGACGATCGGCAAGTGTCGACTTGCCGTGATCGATATGTGCAATAATGCAGAAGTTACGAATTTGAGACTGATTCATTTACTCTAGTGTAACAGAGGTGACTATTTATTGATAGGTGGCAACTTCACCCGTCCAAAGAGTGTTCCTTTGACTATACGGATGACCGGCGTCGCTTCATCCAGCTGGAAGAGCCTGCTCACTCCAACATATGCCACCAGGCTCACCGTCACAATCAGACAGAACTTAGGGAACGTTGCTAGAAAACTGATGTCGGTTGAACGCAACGGAAAGAGCTGCACCATGATGTAGTTGACAATACCGATGATAGCCGTAGCCGACACCATGCGACCAATAGCCTGCCAGAAAATCCTATCAAACAAACCCTTGATACGCCGTCCCATGACTACAAAAAGAATCACGACTTCCACGACAGCAACAATCGACTGTGCCCATGCCAGACCGTAGGCGCCCATATCAAGCGATGTGGTAAACCAGATAGCGAGTGCGATATTAAGGCCAATCGAGAAAAAGGAAATATAGAGTGGTGTCTTGGTATCCTGTTGAGCATAAAAGCTACGCGCAGAGATAAAGTATACCGAGCGAAAAAGAATTGCAATAACTAATGCGCCGAGTAGTCCTGCCATAAGAGCATCACCACCATTCTTGATGAAGTTAACGATATAGCCACGAGTAAAATAGGTGATCATCGCCACCGGCATACTGAGCCAGATAATCACTCGTAATATGGCTTGCAGCTCTTTTTTGAAAAGATCCGTCTGTCCGTCTGCCAGTCGCTCAGTCATGCGCGGGAATACCGCTGTGCTAATCGCCACACCAATAAGGTTGATCGGTGCCATATGAAGTGTCGATGCCATGTCAAATGCTGTCAGCGTGCCCGCACGAAACCGTGAGGCAATATTGGTCTCGACGATACCCACGATATAATCCATACCCTGATCGATTGAACGGGCAGGCAGAATCCGCAGCACTTGACGGAAGCCTTTGTTTTTCCAGTAAATCTTGAACTGATAGTCAAACCCAAGCCCGATGAGCCCAATACAACTAACGACGAGCTGTAGAATGGAACCAAATACCACACCGAGCGCCACTCCCATGATGCCTCCCTCAAACACCTGCCATCCGAAAATGTTGATACCTCCTGTAAAGGCCATGATACCGACGACGATACCGATATTATAAAGAACCGGTGCAAGCGTAAAAAAGGCAAAACGCCCCACCGCTTGCTGCATGCTTGAAATGACAGCTGAGATAGCGAATAGGAACGGGTTGATTGCAATGACGCGCATCATACTGATCGCTAGCCCCATACCTGATTCACTAAGATGCGGTGCAATGATATAGCGCATCAATGGATCAGCAAAAATAATGATCAGTATACTTGCAATCAAAGTCAGAATTGCCATGAAATTGACAAGACTTGTTGATAGTTCCCAAGCAGATTTTTTGTTACCCGACACTAAGCGCTGATTGAGCACTGGAATGAACGTTACGCTGAGTGCACCAGAGACGAGGATGAAGAACATGAAATCTGGTACCTTGAAAGCGGCAATATAGGCGTCAAGCCCGACTGGATAGGTATCGTAGTACTGCGCCGTGAGCAGACGCAGACGGAAGAATCCGAAGAGGAATGACATAAGCGTCGACGCTGCGATCAATACCGCAGCGAGTTGGACGGTGAGTTTCTGATTCGCCTGCGCGACGACGCTTCGGACACTTCGGACTCGACTCATGCCGGCTCCCTTTGCTGCTAGTTATGCAGCATTGCCTCTTTCGGCAGTACGGTATGTGCGAGGAGTTTTTCAACTGCAGCTTCTTCCAGTGTTTCTTCCTCAAGGAGTGCTTCTGCGAGACGATCAAGACTCGGACGATTGTGTGTCAAAATAACCTCAGACCGATTCGCTGCTTCTCTGATAAGTGCTTCGACTTCTGCGTCAATTTCCTTGGCTGTTTCGTTACTATATGGTCGCTCATGCGTAATCTTGTCAAAGACCATACCACCACTATCATCATGGAAGACTTGGTCGCGAAGCCCTTTACCCATACCTTGCTCGATGACCATATCACGGGCAATCTCAGTTGCTTTGCGTAGATCGGATCCCGCACCCGTTGTGATCCCGTCAGCGCCGTAGATGAGCTTCTCAGCGATACGGCCACCGAGCGCACGCGCCAAAATATCTTTGAATTCATACACGTTCGTGTAGCTCTTGTCTTCTGGTGGTAAGAACCACGTCACGCCACCAGTACCCCCACGTGGAATGATGGTAACTTTATGCACTGGATCGCTATCAGGAAGAATATGACCAACAATCGCGTGACCAGCTTCGTGATATGCAGTTAGCTGCTTCTCTTTTTCATTCATGACCTTCGTTTTACGTTCTGGACCGATAGCCACTTTTTCAAAAGCTTCGGTCAGATCAGCGCCTGAGATTTTTTTGGCATTACGGCGAGCAGCAATGATTGCAGCCTCGTTGGCAATGTTCGCTAAGTCGGCACCAGATGATCCAGCTGTCTTCGCCGCCAACTTATCTAAATCAACGCTTGCTTCAGTCGGCTTGTTCTTGAAATGCACTTCGAGAATCGCTTCGCGGTCTTTACGCTCTGGCAAGAGGATATTCGTGCGACGATCGAAACGACCTGGACGTAATAAAGCAGGATCGAGGACATCAGCGCGGTTGGTCGCCGCCAACACAATGACGTTTGTACCTGTTTCAAAACCATCCATTTCGACAAGGATTTGGTTGAGTGTCTGCTCGCGCTCGTCATGACCACCACCCATGCCAGAGCCGCGCTTACGACCGACGGCATCTATCTCATCGATGAAAATGATTGACGGAGAGTTCTTCTTGGCCTTTGCGAAGAGATCACGCACACGAGAGGCACCAACACCTACGAACATCTCCACGAATTCCGAACCAGAAATCGAAAAGAATGGCACATTAGCCTCACCAGCTACCGCTCGGGCAAGCATTGTTTTGCCAGTACCGGGATTACCGACAAGTAATACACCCTTCGGGATCTTAGCACCAAGATCTTGATATTTCTTTGGGTGCTTCAGGAAGTCTACGACTTCTTCGAGGTCTTGTTTTGCCGAGTCATTGCCCGCGATGTCGCTAAAGACAACTTTTTCTTTGTCGAGACCATACAGCTTTGCCTTACTCTTACCAAAGCCAAGTGCTTGGTTATTCTGACCCTGAGCCTGACGCATCATAAAGAGGAAAAGGGCTCCAATAAGAATGACTGGTAGCAACACTGTAGCCAGTGTCCAGATTGTGTCACCGGTCTGTGACGGTGCACTGTCACTGAGAGTCTTTTGTCCCTGTTCATTAAGTACATTCTTTTCAAGTAGCGTCGCCGTACCACCATTGATATACGATTTTTCAGTTGCATCTTCTTGACCTTTGAGTGTAATCAACAAGTCATTGCCCTGGCCTTTAATAGAGCTAATTTCACCTTTATTTGCTCGTTCGATAACATTTGCAATTGCGACCTCTTTCAGGCCAGCTTGTGGATTACTAAACGCAAAAGCGCCAATAATAATCACTGCCAAAATCGCCCAAAAGAGTATCAGTCGTGCAGTATTCCCAAGATTTTTTCTAGGCTGTTTCTGCTTTTTCACCATGATCCAGTAAGTCTTCCTTTCAGTCTTATATGTAAGCTAACTAATCGTTACCTGTAATTATAGCATTTACTGAGGTGTTTCCACAACGAAATAACGTTGTCCGAATTGAATGACAACACCGCTACCGGCCTCAATGGTCGCACCTGCCTTAGCTGTCTTTATCGCCTTAAGTGCCAACCAAAGTTGCGGCATAGTAAGACGGCCGTTCGTCACATAACGGAGCATCTCTAGAGCGCATTCGGTCGGCACCATGATGAAAAAATACCGTAAAAGTCGCTCATTTGGATGAATAAGCGTTCGTAGCTCTTCTTCTATTACTCTACGTAGTTCGAGCTGACGCTGGCGTAGCTCGAGCAGTTGCTCATGTGTCTCTATTCGCAACTGGCTCCGTAATCGTCTGCGCAGACGATTACGGAGATACCTGGTTGAACTATTGGTCTCATCTTCAATCCATTCGAGCTGGTGAACAAGAGCATAGTCGTATAACTGCTGTTTGGTATAGTTAAGTAACGGCCGATAAATTGAAAGATCACCCATCACCGCCAGACCTCTCCAACCAGTGCCACGCGTAAGATTGATGGCAATCGACTCTACTATGTCATCACTATGATGAGCCGTAATGAGTTGCGCTCCGTGCTTTACGGCAACATCCCTCAGAAACGCATATCGCCGAGTACGGGCAACGTTTTCACTGACCGTAGTGCCCAGTTCTTCGCGCACCATTTCAAATAGCACTCCATACTGTGCTGCCAATCCTCCGACAAAACGTGCATCAGCAGCCGATTCCGGACGGATTCCGTGGTCAAAATGAGCCACAATGATATCCTTAGTCCCTTTTGCCAATAGCATATCGAGCAATACCACCGAATCCACACCGCCACTCACCGCCACAACGTATGTCATATGTTGTAATTATACAGTGAGATGCCTGCCACTAGAAGCGTGGCGGTTTCTCGATGGAGTATGTCGTGACCACATGACTGGCACGAGTTTGGAGCTGCTTGAGCCAGAGATACGCATATCCCGAGAAATTGATCGTCTCAGCAGCTTGTGTAGCTTGATCTGAATCACCACCTGCGGTTCGGTAGAAATGCACTGTTTTTGCCTGTACCGGACCATTAATCGTCAGTGGTATTGCACAATCAGTAAGCGCGAGACCGTTCGTAGCTACTGGCGGGTTTGGTACACCGGTTGGTATTGGGCAAGTCGTTATTTGATTGCTAGCGAGCAGCCAGGCATCGACCTGATATACCGCAGCACTAACGGTAATATTACCTGCGGCGATCACTACCTGTGGAATCTGAGAGATTGTTCCGAGCGTCAAGTCTGTATCAAGTGTGATGTTGCTATCGATCGTAACTGTGCCGGTCGTGCGGATTATGTAGCTGCCTGCAGGATTCGCAACGGACGTCAGGCTGACATCTGCGGTGCCGAAGTCATACACTTGCAAATTACCTGGAATTGAGACTGTCAAATTGGAGACCGCTGCGCCTGTAGCTGGCAACGAGTTAAAGTACGTGCGAAGATTCTGTGACTGCAGTCCGAGGGTATAGCCACCGAGTGCCACTGATTTAGTAACGCCGACCACTCGGACGTTGGAAAGGGTCAACTGGCTCCATGGCGCCGGAGCAGCAACCGAGCTAGCGTGACCAGCGAGTAGCCCGGCTCCCGAGGCAAAACTTATATTTGCTCCGTTTGAGATAGCACCGTATTCCGTCCATGAGCCATAGGTTTTACTAGGAGTACCGAAGCTGCTATTACTCGTGGTTATGCCACCCGTACCGGCCGTGCCATTACCGTGTACTCGTACATCCCCACCGCGCACTTGAAGTTTTGGTGTCTTCGCCACTGTGAAACAGGCTAGTGGAGTATGTCGCCAATCACTTCCCGCGCTACTACCTGGAATGTTCTGCCATTTGGTAATCGACAAGCTATAACAAACTTCGGTGCCTGCATCGATCTCTTGTATTACTGTATCGAAGGCTGGGTCCGTCAGAGCAAGTGTACCTGGGTTAACAGTAACGCCGTGAGCGCTTGCGACACGCGTACAAGATGATTCGCCGGTGTAATGAGCACATGCCGGGTTGGTGGATTTTTGCATCGAACGCGTGTCATGATTGGCGCCAGGAGCATAGAGTAGCTGGTGTACCTGCCAGGTGATTGGTTCACTTCGGGTGCCGTCAGTCCGACTGTTAAGAATACTCGGACTAATCTTTACGGGGCCGTTTAGCTGTCCTGTCGCAATCGGGTTAATGCCAATAAATGGTCTGAGTGTGTAGTTGTATGGCACCTGTGTGCATACATTTCCAGTACGGTGCCATCCTGGAACATTATCAGCATCTGGTCGATATTCCAAACGCTGACAATAGTTAGTGAGTGGTATTGCACCAGCTGGAATCGTGAAGGTATTTGTACAACCCCTGATCGTACTACCAACATCCAGCCCGTTGGTTGCATAACAAGCGCTGCTTGCATTACCTCTAGTACCAGAAGTCCATACGGCTCTTCCTTCTACGTCACGAGTGCCGTTAATATTGTAGTTAGTCGGTACACTATCGGGACCATTGTTTTTTATCCCCCAGGTGTATGTCGCTGTATGATTTGGAAGCGTCGTTGCAGGAGGTGCTGTATAGGTATGAACGATATCGTATTGTTGTTGTACTGGACATCCTGTCTCGAAATTTCCCGTATCAAACGGAATCTTGTATTGCACCATGTTGATTTCATCTACGCCACTAACTTCTAGGTAGTACTTTCCTTTGGGCTGGAAATCCATGGTCAAGTTATATGTACCCACATCTCCCAAGCTACCAGATCTGATTAAATTATATACCCCCGAACTATTGCTAATCACGTTACCGCTCACCGAATTGCGTATATTGACCGTTATCGTACGACCGCCATTATCCACATGCCCACTATCTAAGTCATATAGGCTTATAGTGCGTCTAATCTCAGATTCCACTCGACACGGTGTTGCGAGTGGAATCTTAAACTTGTAGGCATGGTTAGCTGCGACATTCTCTGCGACGGTGCTAATATAACCATTATTGTTACCAGTCGCTGTACCGATGATGCCATTATTTGGAACTCTCAACTTAAATGCAATCCGATTTCGGTATGACGTATCTGCAGGATTGCTATTATCTCCATTGCGTAGCCTCAACCCTACAATCGCTCGCCATAAATCCGTACCTTCTCCACCATTATCAATAGAGAAAGCATCTTTATCGATTGTAAAATTACCCTGAGCATTATATCTATTCGTATTGGAGCTGGGAGCTGTAATTTCAACAAATTGGTCAAACTGTGTTCCGCCAGGCCCTCCTCGCTCCATACTGTAGATTGACAACGTCACGTTGGCAGTTGGCTTGTTTTTGAAATAAATTGGCAACTGCATATAGCTCATGTCGCCGGTATTTGCACTTCTGACCAACATAAAGTCGGCATTGTTATTCGTCTCACCCCCACCCCAGTTGAAATCTGGCGCTGTACTTCCCATACTCGCCGCATACACACTAATACTGCCCATTGTTACAATTGAAATAGCCAGCGTTAGCAACGCCATGCCTTGCAGCCAATTCTTGATGTTATTTCACCTGGACATTCTTGTCAGTTCTCTCTTCGGCAAGTGCCGCATACTGGGCAGTTATCACCTCATCGCCCGCATCATGTGCAATATCTTCAACTAGTCTTGCAGATACTAAACTTTCAAGAATACGGTCAGCCTCGATAGCATCAGCGAGAGCAATATCTTTATTTGCCTTAAAGACATCACTACTATATAGGGCAAGTGCTCGTTCTTGCAGCAATTGAGCTTTTTGATTCTGATCGCTTGTCTTAGTAATCAGCTGACTGTACATATCGATTGCAGCCTGAGTATTGCCCTCGTTAATATACATAGATGCTCGTGTTTCCCTGGCCTCGGTAGAGCTTTCAATTTCTTCCTGCGTAGGTGGTTTGCCATCTCTATTATTGGTGTTATCTACAATAATAGAGGTATCTGTAAACTCATCAATAGCTTGCTGAACATCGCTACTATTGTCTCTTTCGAAGAAAAAATAGACACCAGTTATCATGGCTAGCAAGAGGATAACACTGATAACACACAGCCCAATGAGACGGGTATGTCTAGATTTACCTGTAGTATCCCTATTTTTAATCCTATTACCCATCTGCATCTATCCTACCCAATCTTATTTAAAGAGTCTATAGGCATAACCATTATTTATCAGCTAATGTAGTATTTTTTCATCAAAATGAAGAGGCCTCACCCTAGGCGCATAGAGCCCTTAGGGTGAGGCCTTACTTCAGTTCATCAGCAGACAAGATTGAGACTACTTCGCCACCCTGACCTTATAGATTTTAGTATTCTTGGCAGCGAAGTCCTTATTTCCCAGGTACTGCACCTGGAATTTCCAGATGCCCTTCTTTAGCTTCGGTACCTTAACCGTAGTTGCTGTCTTCTTGAGAGTAAACTTGACCTTCTTCGTCACTTTACCCTTCTTGATGATCAGCATCGCCGTACCTGTCACCTTCTGACCAGTTACCGACCGGATAGTGAACGTTGCTTGGCCTGCCTTGTGGCTAGTCGGCTTTTTGATTACTTTGAGTACAGCACTCTTGATGAGAGTCGCAGGTTTCGTATAGATAAAGCTCCACGAAGTGACTGCGCCGTTCGTGAAAACGTAACCAGGCTTCGGATGTGCTGACACCGTAATGTTCTCGGTAAGTATCAACTCCCCGGTGACAAACGAGTCAGCCACCAAGTATGCCACACCGGGAACCGACGGAATAGTGACGATATTACTCGACTGAGTCGGAGCTTTCGGTGTCACCGCGAGTGGTGCACATGCCATCTGAGAATCAGGCGCCACGCCGTACACATAGTAACTGGCACCGCTCTCGAACAGGGTGTTCGGGACGATGATGTTGACTGTCAGCACCCCGTCAGGGCTCACGGACCACTCGAATGTCTCGTCATCATCAGGAACGATCCACGTGGCGTTATCTACCCCACAAGGATCGTTTACAGATGGCGTATAAGGTACGTTGACGTAGGTTGGTGCCGATCCGGAGCACACCGTGAGCGTGAAGTCCACGGTTTCGATATATTGCCCTCCGATATAAAGGCTAGCTGTATGGCCTCCCTCCTCCATCTCCGAGTAGAAGTTGTCGGGAAAGACCAGCTCGCCTTGGGGAAAACCATCATCAATGGCATACTCCCAGGGTGGTGCAAGAGGTCCCGCCCAATCATAGACAGGTGCAGCAAACACGACATCCGCCAACTGTCCGGAACGCTCCTCACAACTCAGAGATATGTTGGAGACGATCCCCGAAAAGTCCTGCAAACCGTCAGTCCAAGTAACGTCGTAGGAGACCGTGAAATTATCCTCATAGGTCGCCTGAATAATCTCCTTGTGAGTAATATCACCGGGGTTGACTATAAAGATGTACGCCTCACTCGCATCGATGTACGCCTGCTCCTCGCCACCTTCAGACAAGAAAGTGACGGGGATAATGCCACCATTGTCTCCGGCATTGTAAACATGAATCTCTCCAGTATTGACATCGGAGTTAATCCAGATATCAACAAACCTCGAACCACTGGGAGACAGTATGACACTAGCATGAACCGAGGGCGCCGCTATGAATGGCATCATGAACAACGTAAGGGCAGCCGTAACCGCCATAATAATGATCCGCTTCATGGGATCAAGCCTCCTTAGGAACGTGTTGACATAACTGATGAAACTGAAATGTTAATTCGATGCCCTATGGATCGAAATCAACATAGCAGCACCACTAACCACATTAAATGGTTTCATAATATTTATACCATATAATTGGGTAATTATATACATGACGTTACCACCCACCCCTGATACACTAGAGGCATGGAAAGCTTCAATCTCATCCAATTCTATCAAAAGTTCGGTACTGAGGAACAATGCCAACACTTCCTCTTTAAGAATCGTTGGGTTGACGGCGTCACTTGCCCGAAGTGTGGCGAGATTAATGTTAAAACCTACAAACTAGCCAGTGGTCGCATTAAGTGTGCCAGCTGCCGTAACACGTTTACGGTCCGTACCCGTAGCGTCTTTGAAGACAGTCCCGTGCCGTTACAGAAATGGTTCCTGGCAATCTATCTATGTGTTAGCTACAAAAAAGGCATCTCCTCGATCCAGCTCAGTAAATTCATCGGCGTTACGCAAAAGACCGCCTGGTTTATGCTCCAGCGTATCCGTTACTTCTTTGAAAACGACAGCTTCGAATTGTTCACTGGTGAAGTTGAAATGGACGAGGCCTATATAGGTGGTGCCGATAAGAACAAGCACCATAGCAAGAAGCTCAAGACAATAACCGGCAAAGGTGCACAAGGCTTCGGCAGCAAGAACAGTAAAACACCCGTTGTAGGTATGGTCGAACGTGGCGGCAAACTCCATGCCATAGCCATAAAAGATACTGGTAGTAACACTCTCATGACGCTGGCTCGTACCAACATTGATATCGATGCAACAATCTACACGGACAAGCGCATGCCATACCGTACTTTACTGAAACTCGGATTTAAGCATGCAAGTGTTAATCACTGCGTCAAAGAGTTCGTCAATGGCATGGCCAGCACCAACAC
>JBPPME010000098.1:0-4198 GCA_051305895.1 Saccharimonadales bacterium (SeqCode) | reverse complement strand
ACAAACGACTAATTAAGTCTCCCAACATTGATTGCTATGGGATTATTATATCAAAAAACACCTCGATTGTCGAGGTGCTCTCTGGAAGCACGACTTTAAATTATCCTTCGACTTCGACACCCATCGAACGTGCAGTACCGGCGATAACCTTAACTGCTCCCTCGATATCGATAGCGTTGAGCTGGGTCATCTTCGCTTCGGCGATTTCTTCGAGCTGCTTACGGGTGATTTTGCCGACTTTCTCTGAGTGTGGTTTACCACTACCTTTTTTGATGCCAACTTTCTCGCGAATCATGTCATCTACAGGTTGACCGAGGCTCTTCCAGGTAAACGTACGATCTTCGAAGACTTGGATATGAACGATAACGTCCTTGCCTATCATGTCTTTTGTTGCATCATTAAATGGATTGATGAAATCCATCATATTGAGACCCCATTGACCGAGAGTGCTACCCACTGGAGGACCAGCAGTTGCGCGACCGGCAGGGATACGGAGTTTTAGATTTCCGATAATCTTTTTAGCCATTATAAATTTCCTTTTCTTGAACTAAATATATTGTGAAGCAATATTTAGTGCGTAACAGTAGCCAATTCTAGCAGAATCATGCGACTTTGTCTAGGCGCCAAGATCGTCACCTTGACGAATCTGCAGTGCCTGTTGAGCGCTAGCTAATGCTACTTGAGCCTCACTTAACTCGCGCTGTGCCGCCTCCATCTCTTTTTGCTTGCGGATGATATCGGCTTGGAGATGATTGATATAGTTATAGATCTGTGGAGCGGTGAGTTCATGCGCCATGGAGAATGCCATATCGTCATGATTACTCCTCAGAATATCACTCACAGTTAGCTCGGTCAGTTCATCACGCTCTGGACTGGAGCTGAACTCGGGAGGGGCCAATTTAATAACTCCCTTCGATGGCACCACTAAGAAGGCTGCGACTGAAGGCTTCAGCTACCAGCTCTGGCGTGCCGCTAGCAAGTGCTTCGGCAATCTGAGTTACGCGGATTAATACGTGATCGACTATCGGCTTTTGTTCGTTGTTCTCTTCGTAATCGTAGGGTACGGTGAGGCTGTGTTTTTCCATGCTAAACTTTCTTGACTTGTAGTGCATCAAGCTCGACTGGAGTGTCGCGACCGAACATACTAACCATGACACGGATTTTACCCTTAACGGCGTCAATCTCAGAGATAGCGCCATCGAATCCCTTGAATGGACCGTCAGTGATTGAGACTACTTCACCTTCGACGAAGTCGATTTGATGTTTTGGATCTTCTACGCCCATGCGCTTTTTAATCTTCGAGATTTCTGAATCAGATACAGGAGTCGGCTCGGTGCCGCTACCGACAAAGCCAGTTACACCTGGAGTGTTGCGGACAATATACCATGTCTCGTCGGTAAGCTTCATTTCTACGAGTACGTAGCCCTGGAAAATCTTACTTTCGACAACCTTGCGTTTGCCGTTTTTAATCTGGATTTGCTTTTCTTTTGGTACCATGACGTCGAATATTTTATCGGCCATGTCTACCGCGTTGATGCGCTGACGAACACTGTCTGCTACCTTTTCTTCATAGCCACTGTAGGTGTGCACTGCGTACCATTGTCTGCTTGAGTCGTATCGATTTGAAGCCACGTATTGATTCCTTTTACTTTAATAGTTGTTCAAATAGGTATTTAAATCCTGCATCGAGCAGCAGGATAAAGACGACGAAAAAGAGTGAAAAAAGTAGCACGGCTATTGTAAGACCCCACGTTGCTTTGCGGGTTGGCCAACGAACTTGTTTGAGTTCATACCAAGCGCCGGCAAAGTAGTCGAAGAAACCGCGGATAATAGTACGTTTCTCTAGTTCTCCTGTAATGACAGATTTGGTAGCTTTCGCAGCTTTGGTTTTGCTGTCAACTGCCTTCTTTGTCTTGGTGGACGCAGATCTGACGCGAGTTACTGTACTTGTATCACTTTTCTTCGCCACCTATATTCTCTCCCAATTTAAAAGCCTGCTTATTGCAGACTGTCAAATCTAGTGTAACGCACCCCTGCCAGCACGTCAAGCCGTGCTACTATGGGACTATGACTATGTTGCCAGTTTGGCTCGCTCTGCTTTGTTTGGGGGTGAATGTATACATACTACTGCGAATGCTACAACGCATCCGCGTCCATCGCTTCAACTCTGTCAATGTGGCAGATAGTGAAATGCCGACCGTTTCTGTATGTATTCCGGCACGTAATGAAGAGCGTGCACTGGGCAGTTGCTTGGAGCGAGTGCTAGCGAGTGAGTATGAAAAACTTGAAGTCATCGTATTGGATGATAGCTCAAGCGACGACACATCGCTCATTATAAAGACCTTCGCTCATGCTGGTGTGCGCTTCATCGCTGGCAAGCCACTCGCAGATGACTGGACTGGGAAGAATCACGCACTGGATACGATGGCGCGCGAAGCTAATGGTTCAATCATTATTTTTATGGATATTGATACGCTTATCGCACCCACAACTATCTCGCAGGTTGTTCGTCAAATGCAAACGAACAAACTTGATGGGATGTGGGTGCTTCCGCTACGCGCTGATTTGCCGCGATGGAGTGCACTAATTGGTCATATGCGATATTTTTGGGAGATCGTAACGTCATCATCGCGACGACCGATATCATCAGGCTCCTTTTGGGGAATCCGACGAGGGTTGCTAATTGATACGCTCGGCGGATTCGATCCGGTACGTGAATATATACAACCGGAATACCCTATCGCCCAGTGGGTACAAGCACGCCATGCCTACGAGGGAGTTATCGGCACACGAGAACTCGGTGTATATTACGAAAAACGGTGGCATTCGCAATATGAGACGGGCGAACGCACTTTGTATCTTATGGTACGACGTGGTGTGGCAGTTGGTTTGTTGATGCTAGGCACGTTGTTCGCATGGGTTGGATCACTTATACTTATTATCTACTGCCTTGTGAGCTACGATACATCGTGGCTAAATACCATCACACTTAGTGCGGTTATCATCATGGTGATGACATGGTATATTTATCTGCGCAAGATGTGGAAAGGATTTGCACTACTCGGCGTGTTCGTACTTCCCTACATTGTAGTACAGGAATTGTGGCTACTCTGTCTCAGCTGGGTTCGCTACAAGTTTGGTCGGGTTACCTGGAAAGGGCGACACATTAATGCTCCTAAAAGCAACAGATCATATATTGCTATTGATCAGTAGGATTAAGCTTTGTCGTCGGTTGGCAATGAGAAACTGAAGGTTGAACCGTGATTAAGGCGACTCTTGAGCTCGATTTTGACCGCAAGCTTCCGTGCAAGCTTCCGTGCGACATAGAGACCGAGTCCCGTACCATTGGTCTCGCGAGTACGGTAGTCTTCTGAGCGATAAAATTTGAGGAATACTTTCTGCTGTTCGCTTTTGCTGATGCCGATGCCGGTATCCTTGACGGCAAACGTTAGTCGGTTGTCCTTACGTTGGATGGCCAGGGTGACGCTTCCCTCTTTAGTATATTTGATAGCATTGGTGATTAAGTTTTGAATCAATTCGTGAAGATAGAGGCGACTCACCTTGACGGTGCCAAGTTTACTATCAAGTTCGAGGTTGAATCGTATCCCTTTATTTTTGGCTTCGGCGTGGTATTCGTTGAAGAGTCCGTGGGCAAGCTCGGCAATATCGATAATCTCCGGTGCATCAGCGACGCCTCGCTCAGCGCGCGACAATGTGCTGAGATCATTGACCATCTTTGAGAGAAATACTACTTGGTCATGAGCGGTCTTCAGAGTATCTCTCAGCATATTGCGGTCGGCAGTTTTACGCTCGAAAAGGATCTGCGCATTTCCGATAGCTCCTTCGGCAATGGCGATTGGTGTACGAAGTTCGTGGCTGACGACGCTAATGAATTCGTCACGTTCCTCCTCGAGGCTTTTCGCTTTGGTAATGTCACGGATAATGATTACGTAGCCATCTTGGGACACATCCCCACCTGCTGGCGTATCGAAGCTGCTACGAATAGGGGCATACATGATTTCTAGTCGTAGATGCTCATCCTCTGTCGGCATAATGAGTTTGTCGTTGATAGTCACACTCTTCGCTTGATGAAACAATGGGACAAGTTCGACTGGTTGTTCATTTTCGTCGACCACGTGAAGTACTGTATCGATCGACATGCCTTCGAGGGGTGTGTTGGTATCAAAAAGATTAAGAG
>JBPPME010000090.1:0-2094 GCA_051305895.1 Saccharimonadales bacterium (SeqCode) | reverse complement strand
ACAGCCACGCATGGCAACGTTTTACTTCGTGGCGGCATTTTTGAAGATTGTACAGCCGCTTGGTGTTACTGTGACTAATGTCGACGAATTTACTTCAGTTGGTGAATGGCTTAAGGGTGAAATTGAAGATTTAGGTGTTGACGTGCCAACGACGCAGAACTATGCTAAACAGCTGGCGACACAGCTTTTTGGCAAAACGACTATCACGTATGCTGGGCCACTACTCTTCCCAGCCGCTAATAAGTGGAAGATCTGTATGAATGAGAATGCTAAAAATACAGCCTGGACAAACCAATATCCGGAATTTAATCACAATGAGTTTATCGGTTGGAGCTCGCATCCTGTAGAAAAGCCATTTGCAGTCGTAGAGATTCGCTCAAATCTCGAGCACCCGCGTGTGCAAAAACGATTTGAAGTCAGCGAACGGCTCCTGAGCGGGCTACGTCCAGCACCGATCGTTGTTGTACCGAAAGGCGAAACACTCCTCCAGCAGTTGGCGTACACGTTTGCACTAGCTGACTTCGTTAGTATATATGTGGCGATTCTCAATGGTGTGAATCCGACACCAGTGGAGCTGGTTGAAAAGTTAAAGGTTGAGCTTAGATAAGTACTAGATTCTAGCTAATTATCTTGAGTGTCCTTTATACTAAATCCTCCCTCAGCGGAGACACTTAGTACATGTTCAGTCAGAATATCAAAGCCTGTCTGATTCAGCTAGTAATATCGGCGTAATGATTCTATAGGATCTTTACGTGCGGCGCGAATGGCAGGGTAGAGGCCAAAGACAATGCCTACACCGAGCGAGAGGACGAAGGCGATGACGGCGATCTGCCATGACAATGTCGGATCGTAGGGTAAGAACATGCTAATAGCGAAGGCGCCGAGATAGCCGCCTGCATAACCAAGCACTCCACCGAGCAGACTTATAATGAGCGCTTCGATCATGAACTGAGTGATAATCATCGTGTTTGACGAGCCTACTGCTTTGCGGAGACCGATTTCACGAGTTCGTTCGGTAACGCTGACGAGCATAATATTCATGATTCCGATACCACCGACGAGAAGGGATACGCCAGCAATAATAGCCATACCGCCACTGATAAGTGCGTACAGCTGGTTGGCGGGGCGGGAGATGTCACTACCAGTCAGTACTTCGGTGTCGTGTTCATTGTCGTGGTTTTTGAGAAGGATTTTTTCGATTTCGCTTTTTATGGTTTCGATATTCGTATCCCGTGTGGCGACATTGATCTGTTGAATTTGAGCTAGATTGCTATTGAATAGCTTGCCACTCTCCAAACTGATGACAGCCGTATAGTCAAAATCAATGTTATTGAAGTTTACCGGATTGTTTTGACGCTTCATGACACCGATTACGGTGAAGACTTGGCCACGGATCAGTAGTGTTTGACCGACGGCCTTTTCGGTGCCGTACAAATCGACTGCTAGACGAGAGCCGACGACCACAGTCTTTTCAGAGATGATGGAATCGATGAATTGGCCTTCTTTTATCTCGAGTTGTGCAGTGTCAAGAAGAGATGGTGATGTGGCGAGAATAGTGCTTCTTTCTGCACGAACTGTCTTAGTACGGACGCTACCACTCAGTGTCATAAGTGGGGTGGTGGATTTTACTTGCTTAAGTTCTTGGATAGTCGTCAGATCGCGTTCGGTTAGTGAACTAGTCGTGTAGGCATTTTTTGAAACGGGACTACCAAAATCGGAGACAGTAGGGCTATCGAGCGTCGGACGCACGATCGCGACTCGGCTACCCAGGTCGGTTACTTGTTGATTGATCATCTCGGTGACGCCATGAGTGAGTGCTAAGATGGCGGTAATGCTAGCGACGCCAATCGCGACACCGCTGATAGTGAGCAGTGTTCGTGATCGGGCACGACGCAAGGATTCGGTTGCGGTGCGGTAGTGCTCAAAAAGAAGGAGGCTCACGATACTTTTTCTTTCTTGGTCTTTCGTTTCGCTTTTCGCTTGGTTTTTATTTCGCCGAGCGGTTGCTTTTTCACTGTTTTGGTTTCAATCTTCATGTCCTTGGTATCAGTATCAATCTTGCCGTCGAGCATGGTAATGACACTGTCTCTTATA
>JBPPME010000044.1:0-9552 GCA_051305895.1 Saccharimonadales bacterium (SeqCode) | reverse complement strand
CTTAAAAATGGGATCGCTTACTATATGCTCTTTATCGCTCCACTTCTGTTACACTAGTAGGGATGAGAGTTTCACAGTTATTTACCCGAACAAGTAAAACAGTCCCATCTGATGAAGTCGCCAAAAATGCTCAGTTGCTTATTCGTTCCGGTTTTGTCTACAAAGAGATGGCCGGAGTGTACGCATATTTACCGCTAGGGCTTCGGGTTGTTGAAAAAATCAAACAAGTCGTCCGTGAAGAAATGAATGCTATCCGCTCCAATGAGTTGATCATGACCGGGCTTCAGCGTAAAGATGTCTGGGAAAAAACTGGCCGCTGGGATGACGAAGTAGTTGATATTTGGTTTAAGACGAAACTGAAGGATGAGACCGAGCTTGGCCTAGGTTGGAGCCACGAAGAGCCGATTGTCGAGATGATGAAGCAATATGTTCGCAGTTACAAGGATCTGCCATCAAGCTTATATCAATTCCAGACCAAAATGCGCAACGAGCTGCGTGCCAAGAGTGGCATCATGCGCGGCCGTGAATTCGTTATGAAAGACATGTACTCATTCCATGCGACTAAGGAAGATCTGGATGCGTATTACAATGAAGCAATCGAAGCCTACAAGCGTGTATACAATCGTCTTGGTATAGGTAAGGATACCTACGTAACCTTTGCGAGTGGTGGTGCATTTACGAAGTTCAGCCACGAATTTCAGACTATCTGTGATGCCGGTGAGGATATTATCTACTTGCACCGTGGCAAGAATATCGCTATCAATGAAGAGGTTATCGACGAGGTGGTCAAAGAGTTACGTATTTCGCGTGACGAACTCGAGCAAGTAAAGACGGCTGAAGTTGGTAACATCTTCAACTTTGGCACGCAGAAGACTGATGAGATGGGTTTATACTATACTGACAATGAAGGCAGACAGCAATCACTGCACATTGGTAGTTATGGCATTGGCATTACGCGTGTGATGGGTGTGATCGCTGAAAAGATGAGTGATGACAAGGGACTTGTGTGGCCGGAAAATGTTGCACCGTTTAAGGTATATCTAGTCTCAATCGGCGACAATGGCATGGCAGAGGCTGACAAGTTATATGGTGAGCTTACGGCAAAGGGTGTAGAAGTACTCTACGACGACCGCGATGCGCGCCCTGGCGAGAAGTTTGCCGACGCTGAGCTTATGGGTATTCCGTATCGTTTGACAGTTAGCGATCGAGGCCTTGAAGCAGACAACTTCGAACTGACTCAACGGGGGTCAGGCGAAATGAATACATTGACACGCGATGAGCTCTTTGCTACAATAGTTTAACTGTAAACGAGTAGTGGGGTTTACCGGAATAAGCAATAAGCGGGCAAGAAGCCGCTTTAAAAATGCGAGGAAAATTTAGTATGAAAAAGATGTATCAGATCACAGCTAGTGGCAAGACGGAACTTGAAGCAGAACTCGAAGCACTTAAGGCACGCCGCGGTGAAATCGCCGACAAGATTGCTGAAGCTCGTGATTATGGTGATCTCTCTGAAAATGCTGAATATGATGCTGCACGTGAAGAGCAGGGACTTGTTGAAAGTCGCGTTGCGGAAATCGAGGATATTCTACTAAACGCTGAAATCATCAAGTCGACTAAAAAGTCGGCTGTCACTCTCGGTAGCGCCGTAGAGCTCAAAAACGGTGCTACAACCGTGAAATATCATCTTGTTGGTCCTGTTGAAGCGGATCCAGTTGGGGGCAAAATCTCAAACGAGTCACCAATAGGCGTTGCGCTTATGGGCAAGAAGGTCGGCGAAAAAGCGACTGTTGAGACACCAAAGGGTACGATTCACTACGAAGTCATCTCAATCGCGTAATGATAACTGAGATATAACCAAAGGAATGTCGAGCTTGAATCTCGGCATTTTTCTGAGGTCGATATGATGGTATACTGGAAAAGATTATGGCGACGTTACAAGATTTTCGCAACGAGCGATTACGTAAGTTAAACGAGCTCAGGCAGCTTGGTGTTAATTCGTATCCCGCAGACAGCCATCGTACTCACAATACTGTCGATGTAGCTGGCAAGTTTGATGAGCTTGAAGGGAAGACCGTGACGGTTGCCGGACGCATTACGGGTATCCGTAAATTTGGCAAACTCGCGTTCATCGTTGTTAAGGATTTCTCGGGTCAGGTGCAGTTATTTTTACACGCGCCAGATATCGTCGAGCTTGATGCTTCACGTGGCGTACTTGGTATGAATGAATTGCCACTGCTTGATAGCGGAGACTTCGTCGAGGCGACAGGTGAAGTGGTCAGGACAAAGACCGGCGAAATCTCCGTCAGTGTCAAAGAATTGAGACTGCTCGCTAAAGCACTGCGCCCAATGCCAACTGAGCTGACGAGTAAAGAAGAACGCTTCCGTCGTCGGTATGTTGATATGAATGTCAATCAAGGGGTTCGCGATCGTTTCGTGCGTCGCAGCAAATTCTGGCAAGCAACGCGCGACTTTCTCAATACCCGCGGTTTTTATGAGATAAACATTCCGGTACTGGAGCATACCACTGGCGGTGCTGATGCCAACCCATTTGTAACGCATATGGACTCTCTTGATCAGGATTTTTATCTGCGTATTTCTCACGAACTGCCGCTTAAACGTCTGCTTGGTGCTGGTTTTGAAAAGGTATATGATCTCGGTCCACGTTTCCGCAACGAAAATTATTCTGACGAACATCTACCAGAACACGTCGCGATGGAATGGTATTGGGCGTATGCTGACTGGAAAGCTGGCATGGCATTTCAGGAAGAGATGTTCAAATATGTTTTGAAAGAAGCGTTTGGTACGCTGCAGTTCAAGCTCGGTGAATTTGATGTTGATCTTCAAAAGCCATGGGAACAATGGGATTATGCCGAGACTATCAAGAAGCACTACGGTATCGATCCTTATGAGGCGAATCTTGAAGAAGTCAGTGCGGCACTCAAAGAGCACAAACTGGAAGTCGAAAAAGCCGACAACGTATCACGTGGCATCGACAAGCTTTGGAAAAACATCCGTAAGGATGTTGTAGGTCCAGTTTGGCTTATTAATACGCCAACTTTTATCAGTCCACTGGCTAAAACCCATCCTGATCGCCCAGAAATGACGCAGCGCGCTCAAGCAGTTATCGCCGGAAGCGAACTCTGCAATCTATTCTCTGAACTTAATGATCCGATCGATCAGTATAACCGCTTCATTGAGCAGCAAAACATGCGCGATGCCGGCGACCAGGAGGCGATGATGCTTGATATCGACTTTGTCGAAATGCTCGAATATGGTATGCCGCCAGCGTGTGGTCTCGGCTATTCAGAGCGTGTTTTCTGGATTTTTGAAGGTGTGACTGCTCGTGAAGGTGTGCCTTTTCCGCAGCTTCGCCATGACATCGATGAGACAACAAAAACGATTTATCCCGACGCTCGACTTGCTTAATCTATAATAAACTTTATGAAACAACTACTGGTAGTTGCTCGATCAGTAGTAGGTGGAATTGTACTGAGTGTGCCACCTGTTTAGGTCAGCGTGAATGACTTTATTAAGCAATCAAAATCATTGTCTCGAGTAGGCAATTCCGATAAAATACGACGGCCATTAGACGGATTTGAAAATCGAATCTATCGCGGATGGTCACAGTACACTGGAGTATTCGACAGATGAGAGCAACGGCAGAACGATAGAGTTACTAAAGGGTGTTGATGGTGTGGCAAAAGGCGGGGGGTGCTAACCCTAATGATAGATAATGGTCAGTTCGTGAAACTCTACGAACGGGTACTCCGATATGTGGTGCTTTTTGGTCAGGAAAAAGAATGGAACAAGCAAATCGACGCGTTATACGAATTAGTTGGTCAACAGGACGACTGGTATCCGTCGGATATGCTATTTACGTTACGCGGCGGTATTCAGGAGTGGCGGTGGCTGGTAGCTTTCGCTGTGCTATAATAGTCATAAGTATGATTGAAGTAAAACGTCTATCGAAAGTGTATGGCAAAAAGCAAAATGTCTTTACGGCACTCAGTGACATAAACCTTACAATCAAGAAGGGCGAGAGTATAGCAATTGTTGGCAAATCCGGTAGTGGTAAGTCAACATTAATGCACTCATTGGCACTACTTGATAAACCGACAAGTGGTAGCTTGAAAATTAACGGACAAGAAACGAGCAAAATGCCCGTACGCGAGCTCGGTCGTCTCCGTAATCGTGAATTCGGATTTGTATTTCAGCAATTTTTCATGAACGCGCACGATACGGTATTGGGCAATGTGATGCTTCCATTAAAGATTGCCGGCATGTCACGCGGCGAGCGGACCAAGCAGGCTATGAAAGCACTCGAAGCGGTAGGGCTGGCCGACAAGGCAAGGTCAAAAGCAAATGATTTGAGTGGTGGTCAAAAACAACGTGTGTGTATCGCACGGGCACTTGTGAATGATCCCTCGGTTATTTTTGCAGATGAGCCGACCGGAAATCTTGACTCGGCGACAGGTGAAGCAGTCGAACAGTTGCTCTTCAATCTTCATAAACAAGACGGCGTGACGCTCATCATCGTGACGCATGACTCAGATTTGGCGGCAAAATGCGATCGGAGTATTGAAGTCAAAGACGGTATGATTGTAGGGGGCAAAGCGTGAAATTTTGGGATATTATCGTTACAGCGAATGCCAACCTAGCTCGTAGCAAGGTGCGCACAACACTTACAGTCATCGCAATTTTTATAGGGGCGTTTACAATTACGCTGACCGCTGGTGTAAATGCCGGGGTGAACGACTACATTGACACACAGCTTGGCTCGATCGGTGGTGAAAATATCCTGACTGTACAGGCACACTCCGAAGGCCGGTCTGGATTTGAGGCCGGTCCACAGGAGTATGATCCAACCGAAGCGACGAGCAATAATATGCTTGGTCTATCGCTGAAACTGCTCACGACTGAGGATGTTGAAAAGATTTCCAAAATAGACGGCATCAAACAAGTCGTACCACAGGTACCAGTAGCGGCAGCATATATACAGCACGGAGATAATGGGAAGAAGTATAATTTTACCGTCAGTCAGATGGTTGACGGATTCAATTTCGAGACGAAGGTGGGCGTTGTACCAAATAACGAGACGGATACATATGAAATAGCGTTGTACGACGGCTATGCCGAACCGCTCGGATTTACAGACGAAGCGGATGCGATAGGTAAGACTGTAACTATCGCTGCAAAGTCACCACTGGGTGTCATTAAGACAATCGAAGCGAAAGTAGTAGGCGTACAAATGCCGACGATTATCGGCGGTGGCTCAGCACTGGTGAATAATGCATTGAACTCTGCAATCGTAGATATTACTACTGAAGGAACGCCGGCTGATATCAAGGAGCAGTACCTCGTAGTTGTGACGATTTTTGAGGACAATCTGTCTCCAGAGCAACGTACGGAAATTAAGAATAAGATTGATAACATGGGCTATTTAGCACAATCGACCGATGATACGATTGGCACGGTGTCGTCAGTCATAAATGCGATTACTGTTGCCCTGATTGGATTCGGGATGATTGCACTTATTGCTGCGGTATTTGGTGTGGTGAATACGCTCTATATGGCTGTGCAGGAGCGGACTCGTGAAATCGGTCTTATGAAGGCGATGGGCATGGGTGGTCGTAAGGTATTCATGTTGTTTAGTGTTGAGGCGATATTATTAGGCTTCTGGGGATCTGTTATTGGTGTCGGGGTGGCTTACGGTGTCGGGCAGGTAATTAATGTTGTAGCTAAGGAAACTTTCTTGAAAGATCTCGAAGGCTTTGTCCTGATGCAATTCCCAGCGGCCTATGTGAGCGTGATTATCGTGACTATTATGGTAATTGCCTTTTTGGCGGGAACACTTCCGGCGCTACGTGCAGCAAAGAAGAATCCAATCGACGCATTACGGTATGAATAGCTAATCTATGGCATAATATTGATTATTTGCTGCACATCATGGAGCTCGAGTATAACATCACCATCGCGTAATATGTTTGGTATGACGCAAGAGGCGTACGAGCATAACAAGGTAGGGGAAATTTACCAATTGTGACTGAGAACGCTACATCTAGAAGTTGCGGAAATGGAGAAGTAGGAGCTAGTTCGTCGTGCCATCTGTCAGACTAAAATTGGCCACTTTTCTGTTCGTCGCAAGAATCGACAGTTTTCTACCCCTGTAGTGTATACTAGAGGGTATGTTAGATATCCGCTATATTCGTGAGAATGCTGATGCAGTGCAGCAAAATAGCCACGATAAGGGTTATGATGTTGACATCAAAAAGCTTCTCGAACTTGATGACAACCGCCGTACACTGCAACAGCGTGTCGATGAACTGCGCGAAAGACGCAATGCCAATGCTGCCAAGATAAAAGGTGGAAAACCTGAGCAGTCGCAGATCGATGAAGGCAAGCAGATTAAGTTCGAACTCGTCGAACAGGAGGGCTATCTATCGACTGCTGAAGTAGAATATCTTGGACTTCTCAAAAAAGTACCAAATATGGCACATGGTGATGTACCGGTTGGAGTTAGTGAAGATGAAAATGTGGAGATAAAGGTTGTCGGAACGATTCCGCAGTTTGATTTCATACCAAAGAGTCATTACGAAATTGCTGAAACAAAAGGTTGGCTGGACAAAGAGCGTGCCGCGAAGGTATCTGGCGCGCGTTTCGCATATGTCATGGGTGACATGGTGCTTTTACAACAGGCGATTGTCCAATTTGTTATGAATACGCTTAGTAGCTCTGATAAGCTGGCTGAAATTGCTGAAGGCGCTGGTCTCAAGATTAACACGAAGCCGTTTATACCGGTATTGCCACCACTTATGATTAAAACCGAACCGTACGACCAGATGGATCGGCTGCAGCCTAGCGACGACCGTTACAAAATCGAAGGCGAAGAGCTTTGGCTACAAGGAAGCGCTGAACACGTACTGGGTAGTATGCACGCCGGTGAAACATTTGAGTCTAATCAGCTACCACTGCGTTATCTCGGCTTCGCAACAAGCTTCCGTAAAGAAGCGGGGACGTACGGCAAAGATATGGAAGGCATTATTCGTATGCATCAGTTCGACAAGCTGGAAATGGAAAGTTTCACGACTGGCTTGGACAGTTATGACGAACATCTTTTTTTTGCTGCAATTCAAGAATACCTTGTTCAGCAACTGAAGCTGCCTTACCATGTATTACTGAAGTGTACAGCTGATATCGGTAAGCCGAATGCTCGTGGCGTTGATCTTGAAGTATGGCTGCCAAGTCAGGAAAAATATCGTGAAACACACACGGCTGATTATATGACCGACTATCAAGCGAGACGTCTTAACACGCGTGTCCGTACGGACAATGGACTTGAACTCATTCACACGAATGATGCGACGGCCTTTGCGCTCGGTCGTGCCATGGTGGCAATCATTGAAAACTACCAGACGGCCGACGGTGACGTCGTTATTCCAGAAGTGTTACGCCCGTATCTAGGTAGTCGCGACCGACTGTAGGTGCTATACTAGTAACTACCAAACCTTAACTTATACAAGGAGGTAGCATGATTCAAAACATCAGTATTACAGGTGTAAAGCTCGATATAGATGTCACAACCAAACGGTATGTGCTCAAAAAGATCGGACGGTTGGATCGGTATCTACCTAAACATGCCAGGCGAAGCGCCATGGCCGAAGTAAAACTTAAAGAAGTGAATCGTGATCATGGCAACAAATACGAGGCCGAGGTAATTCTTCACGTGCCTGATAAACGTCTCACAGCGAGAGACTCGACGCTGAATATCCTAGCAGCAATCGACATCGTCGAGCTCAAGCTGACAAACCAACTCAAGAAATATAAAGAACTGCACGTGCCGCATATGAGCAGGCGCACAGTGTTGAGTCGTTTCAAGCGTAGTTACGCCCGCGAACTGTAAATTATATCCATCTGCACCCTTTTAAAAGGCTCCGTAGCAGCGTATACTAAAGAATAGTTTTCTATAGTTTCAGACAAAATGAGGGAGTTTTACGTGGCGATTAGCAAGCAGACAGTGCTAACTACAGTTTTCGGCGATCCACAAAGGCGGATTGTTAAGCGCTTACAAAAGAAGGTTGATGCAATCAACGCACTTGAGGATAAGTATAAGAAGTTCAAGAAGCTAGAGCTTACCAAGCAGACGGATGTTCTGAAGGAAGAGCTCTCTAAAAAAGGTGTCACACTCGACGGTATTCTACCCGATGCTTTTGCGCTCGTGCGTGAAGCATCTGATCGCGTGCTTGGTATGCGTCACTATGATGTACAGCTGATGGGCGGTCTAGTGCTGCATGAGGGGAATGTTGCCGAACTTAAGACCGGTGAAGGTAAGACCTTGATGGCGACCTTGGCCGCATATCTAAATGCGCTCGAAGGTAAGGGTGTACATATCGTAACGGTGAATGACTACCTGGCACAACGTGACGCAAGTTGGAATGGTGAGCTCTTTCACTTCCTCGGTCTTTCGACCGGCGTAATCATCAATGATGCATCATTTATCTACGACCCAAATCACGATAATGCAGCACATGACGATCCGCGCATGCGCAAACTTCGTCCGGTGACTCGAAAGGAGGCATATGTCGCCGACGTCACGTATGGTACTAATAACGAACTTGGTTTTGATTATCTGCGTGACAACATGGTTGACGATGCCGATCTGCTTAGGCAGCGTAGTCTCAATTTCGCGATTGTGGACGAAGTCGACTCAATTCTTATTGATGAAGCTCGTACGCCACTTATTATTAGTGCGCCTGCTGCTGAAAATCCAGAGAGCTATATTCAGTTTGCAAAAGTTGCTGCTAAGCTCAAATTGGAGGATTATATACTTGATGAAAAGCGTCGCAGTGTTGCGTTGACCGACGACGGTGTTGAGCGCGTCCAAAAGATGCTTGGTATTAAGAATCTATATACCCCGGACAATATTCGTACGGTCTATCATATGGATCAGGCACTGCGTGCACAGGCACTATATAAGCGAGACAAAGATTATGTAGTAACAAATGATGGAGAGGTAATTATCGTTGACGAGCATACTGGTCGTCTAATGCAAGGTCGTCGCTATAATGAAGGACTGCACCAGGCAATTGAGGCTAAGGAAGGCGTTGCGGTACTCCAAGAGAGTATGACACTGGCGACGGTTTCGTTCCAGAATTTCTTCCGCCTCTACAAAAAGCTATCGGGTATGACTGGTACGGCTTTTACGGAGGCTGAGGAATTCCAGCAGATTTATAGTCTTGAAGTCGTTGTCGTTCCCTCGAACAAGCCGCTTGTTCGTGAGGATAAAGAAGATCTTATATTCAAGACCGAAAAGGGCAAACTCAAGGCAGTGGCAGCAGCTATCAAGGATCACCATAAAGCAGGACGTCCGGTACTGGTCGGCTCTGGCTCGATTGCCAAGAATGAATTGATTGCCAAGTGGCTTGATAAAGAAAAGATTCCATATGAACTGTTGAATGCAAAAAACAATGAACGTGAGGCGGCAATTATCGCCAAGGCTGGCGAAAAGGGTGCAATTACACTCGCTACCAATATCGCTGGTCGTGGTACCGACAT